>JAHZHY010000338.1 GCA_019420045.1 Clostridiales bacterium | reverse complement strand
CAGACCATCCCCAGCATGGAAAAGATCCTGCAGCTGGGGGAACTGTTTGGAGTGACACTGGATTATCTGCTGAAAGATGAACGGGAGACCGAAGAAAATACCGGGACGGCGGTGGAAACTTCGCTGCGGCGGGTCACATTGGCAGAGGCCAATGAATTTCTGGCCTGGCGGGAACGAGCTTCTGTTCGGATTGCACTGGGGGTATTTCTCTGCATCCTGTCGGTGGTCCCTTTGCTGTTACTGGCGGCCTGGGCGGAATATAGTCCGGGCGGTATTTCAGAAGATCTGGCCGGAGTGGGAGGATTGATGATCCTTTTAATCATGGTGGCAGCTGCGGTGGCAATATTCATCTTTTGCGGTTTTGAAAACAGATCCTATGAATTTCTGGACAAGGAATTTTTCGAGACCGAGTATGGTGTGCGGGGAATGGTGCAGCAGCGTCAGAAGGAATATAAGACCACCTATGCCCGGTGCAATGTGATCGGCGCTTGTATTTGTATCCTTTCGCCTATTCCTTTATTTCTGGGAGCGCTGTTAAAAAATCAATTTTATATGATGGTTTTGCTGGCAATCACTTTTCTGCTGGTGGATATTGGGGTAATGTTTTTTCTGGTGGCCGGTGTTCGCTGGGCCAGCATGGAAAAACTTCTTCAGCAAGGGGATTTTCAGCCGGAGGAAAAGGAAAAGAACCGGACAATGGAAAGTATCTCGGGTTTTTATTGGACCATTGTCACGGTTGTCTATCTGGCCTGGAGCTTTGTCACCGGCCGGTGGGGCAGCACCTGGATCATCTGGCCGGTGGCCGGGGTGTTGTTTGCCGGATTGCGTATGCTGCTGGATCTGCTTCCTTCTCAAAGAAGATAAAAAAATACCCAGGTTTCGATTTGTTCGGAACCTGGGTATTTTTATTGTTTTGCTTCTTCGGAAGTGTTCTGGTATTTTGCCCCCAGAATCTGGGGCATTTCGCTGTAATCCAGTCCGCAGAGGGCGCAGAACACATAACACAGGGGCAGGTCTTCTTCATAGAACCGGCGATAGACAGCATCCAGGAAGGACACATAGCCGTGTTCCAAGGTATCGATTCCCAAAGCATCGGCGTGGCCGTCCCGCAGGGCGTCGCAGCGCCAGTGGCCGGAAAAACCGTTCAGGTAGGTTTCGCACAGATAGGCGTTGATCCCTTCCATCAAATCGGCGATCACCTTGTCGTCCACATAAGAAAGAAGCTGGTTGGGACCGAAGGCTTCACTTTTCAGAAGATCTTTCAATTCCTCGTGATGCACTTTGATGGTATAGGTGAGCAGAAGCTGCATGGCGGCATCGTCCCAGTCATGGGGCATATTGGCATCCCGGTAGAGCAGGCGGGTGAGCTTGGTCTCGTCCAGATCCAGAGCACACAGACTGGTGACAACGATGTCCAGATACAACAGGTTTTCCGGGGTATAGTCCATCTCAAAGCCAAAACAGCGTTTGCAAAGGGAGGCAAACTTGCCTGCGTCCAGATATTTTAAAAGCCGAACCGCTTGCTGCTGGGTCAGATCCAGCTGCTCCAGGGGATGGCGGCGGAAAAAGTCCTCGCTGCGGCCCTGGTCCACTACCGGCTTGAGTATGGCAAAAAAATCATCAAAATCAGCTTGATTCATGAGAGCCCTCCTGAGTGATATAGAGATATTGTATCTCTTGAGGGAAGAAATGTCCAGCAAAAAGCATGAGACAACAAAAAAGACCGCTTGTTCGTTTTACCAAACAAGCGGTCTCAGGAATTGTAAATCACTTTTTTCCAGTCCTTTCTGATTTGCTCTATGTAAAAAGAAGAACGGTGAAAAAACCTTTTCAATGTGTCGCTTCTTTTTTCTTGTCAGCGGCTTTTGCCACCTATATAAAAGAGAGGATTTTCATTGTCAAGGTACAGGAAAAAGCATTTGCTTGTTGTTGGGGAATGGATCCGGGGGGAAGACCCACTGTTTTGCTCCGGATTACTCAGTTCCGCTATCAAACATTCTTCACTATTCTGTGTTCTCTTTTCTCTGCCGCAATCAAAGCTCTGTTCTTTGGAAGTGGTTTGACCATTTTCCTACATCACTAAGACACTTCTGGAGAAATTCTTTTTTGCCCTAACCGGGCGACAGGTGTGTGAAAAAATAGAATGTTAAAAGGGAATTCGAAGCGTTTCAAGTTTCGAAGACTTTTCACGGAAACTGAGAGCCGGTCGCTGATTCTGCTGTTCAACCATTGGTCTCATTCCTTTCTGTTTTTCTTTTGCTCTTTCGTTCTTCTTGTCTCTATTATACGGCAGCTTGTTAGAAAGTCAATAGGGTAAAGCAAAAGAAGATGCACTTTTGGAGATTTGCACAGTGTATATGGTTAAAATGCACAAAAGCCGACTGGGATAAACAGTCGGCTTTTGCAGAATAA
>JAHZHY010000337.1:4276-9441 GCA_019420045.1 Clostridiales bacterium | reverse complement strand
GTGGCCTGGTCGCCCCTCTCGCAGGGGCGTGAATTGAAATATTTCCCAATCTTCGGGAGAAACATGGGGAATATGTCGCCCCTCTCGCAGGGGCGTGAATTGAAATAACGCGATGGCTCAGCTCTACATGAGTGTGATTTTTCATCCCTTACATAAGGGGCGAAGTGAAAAAGCCACCTGGCCAATGTTTAAATTGACCAGGTGGCTTTATGTTATCATCCAAATCAGCATTTCTTTTTTGTTACTTCTGTATGTACGGTAGATTTGGAAATGCCGAACCGCTGAGCGGCCTGGCGTACGGTGGCATTGTGTTCCACGATGTATCGGGCCAGCTCGGCACACCGTTCCTCGGGTAGACCTTTCACCCTCTTTGCCCTCCCTCTCTTTTCGTCTTTACCTCATTTTATGCAGGCCGGATGGGGTTTAGCTCTTTTTTCCGTCAGGAGTTGGATTGTGTTATAATAATTTTAAAAGATCCTGTCTGATGCCGGTCAGAGAACAACAGAAAATAGTTTCAAATGCCAAAAGAGCGGAAAGAAGGGATGAAAAGGTGAGCCGGGTAATTATGATGTGTGGTTTGTGCGGTTCAGGGAAGACCACATATGCGAAAGAACGGGAAAAAGAGGGATATATTCGCTTGTCTATCGATGAGAGAATGTGGACGCTTTATGGTAGGGAAGTACTGGATATGCCGCATGAGACTTACACAAATTTGGAAAAACAGGTGGAAAAAGAGCTGAGAGAAGAAATGCTGCAGCAGATTGCAAAAGGGAAGGATGTGATCCTGGATTTTAGTTTTTGGAGCAAGGAAAGTCGTTCTACATACCGCCGGTTGATCCGTGAGGCGGGGGGAACCGATCAACTGGTGTATTTGAAAGCAGATAAAGAATTGCTGCGACGCCGCCTGCGCTGTCGTTTTCAGCATCCTCATGCCAACGGTGTTCCCGTCACCGATGAACGATTGGAGCAGTATTGGGCAGGTTTTCAGGAACCGCAGGGGGAGGGAGAAATGGTGATTGATCAGAACGGAGAGTGCTGAGATCAGCAAGGTAATTGGAAAAATAGAAAGTGTAGGCTTAGGAGGGATTGGGATGAAGGTCGTTTTATTGCTTTTTCCTCATTTTGAAACTTTGGATGCCTTTGGCCCGGCGGAAGTGCTGGGAAGGCTTCCCGGCTGTCAGATCGTGTATGCCAGCGTCCAGGGAGGGATTTGCCGCAGCGCTCAGGGAGTGCCGGTGATGACGGTGCCCCTCAGCGAAGCGGAAGGGGAGGTGCTGCTTCTTCCCGGAGGTATGGGGACCCGGCCCTTGGCCGAAGATCAAGGCTTCTTGGAAATCCTGGCCCGGAGGGGAGCAAAGGCGCAATACTGTTTGTCGGTGTGCACCGGTTCGGCTTTGCTGGCCCGCTGCGGCCTGCTGGACGGCAGAAGGGCCACCTCCAACAAAAAATCCTTTGCCTGGGTAAAAAAGCAAGGAGAGAATGTGTGTTGGCAGCCTGCGGCCCGCTGGGTGGAGGATGGAAAGTTCTTTACCTCTTCTGGTATTTCCGCAGGGATGGATATGGCATTGGGTTTTGTGGCTCGGCTCTATGGACGGCAGCAGGCTCTGGCCATTGCAAAGGATATGGAATACCTGTGGAATGAAGACCCTCATCGGGACCCTTTTGCCAGAAAAGAATAAAAAAAGAGACGGCAAAAAGCCGTCTCTTTTTGTTTTTGAGGGGTTTATTCCACAATGGTGACCAACTGGGCCGCCTGGACCCAATCCACATCGGCGCTGAAGGCTTCGGCAATGGCGCGCACCGGCACCATGGTCCGGTCGTTCATAATCTTGGCGGGCACATCCAGGGTGATGGCCTGGCCGTTTTTATACAGAATGTTCTGGCCGATGGTCAGACGGAGGTCCACTCCATTGCGGGAAGCGATGACAGTGCGGGTGGCGTTGTCCCATTCCACTGTGGCGCCCATGGCCTCGAAGATGGAGCGGAGGGGAACCAGGGTGCGGTTGTTGTCCAGCACCGGATTCTGGCCGTATTGGCCGAAGGAGATGCGCTTGCCCTGGTAGATCACCTGGATGCGGGAATCCACCGAGGGGTCGATCTTATAGCTGACATTGAAGGTCTGGCAGTCCTTTTCCGCTCTGGAACCGGCAGCGCAATAGACCAGGCAGTTTTTGGAGGTGGTGGAGGCGCTGAAATCGGCAGTGGAAGGAACGCTGATCTCCTGGATGCTGTCCGAGTTGACGCCGAAGCAATCGGTGACGCCATAGGGGATGATCAGAGAAGTGATGCCGGTGTGGTCAAAGGCCGCCTCCGACAGAGTGGTGAGAGAAGTAGGCAGATAGACGCTTTTTAAAGCAGTGCAGTATTCAAAAGCGTAGCGATAGATGTTTTCCAGGCCGTAGGAGAAAGTGACCGACTGGAGATTTTTGCAGTTTTCAAAGGCAAGGTTGCCGATGGTGGTCACACTGGGGGGAATGGTGATCTCACGAAGGGCTGTATTCCGGAAGGAGTTGGTGTCCAGCAGCTTCACCTTGGAGGGGATCTCCACCGACTGGAGGGAAGTGCAGTCCTGGAAGCAGTCCATGGGGATTTCCGTCAGATTGGCGGACAGATGGATCGACTGAAGGTTTTTACATTGCCGGAAAGAGCCGATGCTCAGTGTGGTGACGCTGTCCGGCATGGTGACATTGGTCAGGCCGGATGCCCGGAAGCCTTCGTAGCCGACCTCCGTCAGGCCAGTGGGCAGATTGATGCTGCGGAGATTGGGGGTATCGTAAAAGGCTTCGTCATCGATCAGCCGGATGGTGGAGGGCAGGGTGACGCTTTGGAGGGTATCGTTCATGCGGAAGGATTTCTGGCCGATGACGGTGACAGGGACGCCGCCCAGGGTGTCGGGCACCACCACATCGCCGCCGGGGCCCACATAGTCGGTGATCTTGGCTTCGCTGCCGCTGAGGGTGTACTCAAAGTCTCCCTCTTTCAGGGCAAAGGCCGACAGGCAGGTGAGGGCCAGCAAGGCGCCCAGCACCAAGGCAAAGCGGAAACAATGTCTTGCTTTTTTCATACAGATCCTTCTTTCCTGCAAAATTTAGGGAATTCCTCTTTTTTCATTATATCGCCTTACCTATCCATGTGCAAGGGCAGAACAGGAAAAAAGAGGATTCCACAAAAAGGAATCCTCTTTTGGATTTACCGGGAGCTGAGATTCAGCTCCACATCAAAGGAATACTGAGTGTACTCATAGGTCATGATCATGTATTCCACCAGTTCCCCCTGGGCGTTGTAGGCCCGGCGGCGGATGGAAAGCACCGGCCAGCCTTCGGGGATCTGCAAAGCCTTGGCCGCCTGGGGGGAGGCCCGGTCGGCCCGGATGGTCTGCTTGCCCCGTCCCAGCTGCATATGGAGCTTTTCTTCATAAAGCTGGTAGATGGTGCGGCTTTCCACATCGGCCTTGGTGAAATTGGCCCCGTATTTGCCGGGGATATAGATTTCGGCATAGGCGGTGCGGGCCTTTTCCAGCAGATGCACCCGCTGGATGTGGAGGCACTGTTTTCCCAACCCCTCTTTCAGCTCAGGCCCAAAGGAGGAGGGGGTGTCGATGATCTCGAAAGCAGCCACATCCACCTTGGCGGAAAGATGGCTTTCCGAAATGATGTTGCTGGCGCCGGTGAGCCGGGTGAGGTCGTCCTGCAAAACGGTGTTTTTCACAAAAGTCCCTTTGCCCTGCACCACATCCAGCAGACCTTCGTCCACCAGAAGCTGCACCGCTTTCCGCACAGTGATCAGGCTGACGCCGAATTCCTCGGCCAGCTGGGTATGGGTGCCGATATTGCCGCTGGAACCGAACTTCTTTTCCAGGATCTCGTTTTTCAGCCGGGCGGCGATCTGCTCGTACATGGGCACCCGGGAATCCTTCTCGATCTTCCGGTCCACGGCATCACTTCCCTTTCTTTTCCCATTCTGGGAGATCAATGGTTTGCTACCTTAAATAGTAAATGGAAAAAACTACTTGTCAAGGGCGGCGGCCATGACAGCCACCACCTTGCCGATCTGTTCTTTGGTCACCGAGTAGGGGGGCTTGAGCATCAGGGCATTTTTTTCATAGGGAGCCACAAAAACATGGGCTTCCTGAAGGGCCTTTTTCACCTGGGAGCAGGTTTCTTCCGTCTGAAATTCCACTGCGCAGGCCAGACCCTGGCACCGCACCTGAAAGACCTGGGAGAACCGGGCGGATAAGTCGCGCAGCTCTGTTTCAAAATAAGCTCCGGTCTCCTGGATGTGCTCCAGCAGCCCGCCTTCCAGTTCTTCAAAAACAGCGCAGGCGGCGGCACAGGCCACGGCATCGTCTCCGGCCCCGCCGGAAAGGGCGTAGAGCAGGTTTTTGTCCTCCACAGGCTCCCGGGTGAGCAAAGCGCCGATGTGCAGGCCGTTGCCCAATCCCTTGCCCAGAAGGAGCATATCGGGTTTCAGTCCCTCTTTCTGGTAGACATAGAGGGAGCCGGTGCGGCCCATACCGCTTTGCACCTCGTCCATGATGAAGAGCATTCCCCTGGCGTGGGCCCACTCTTCCAGGGCTTTCAGATAGCCCGGCGGAGGACAGATGATCCCGGCGCCCTGATAGGGCTCCACAATGACGGCGGCGATGTCCTGGGCCGATTCCATGGCGATCTTTTTGTCCAGGAAAGACAGGCATTCAAAGCCGCAGTTTTCCGGGGAGCAGTGGAGGGGGCAATGGGCGCAGTCGGGATAGATGCCGAACACTGTGCCGGGACACAAAGGACCGTAATGGGTCTTGCGCTTGGACAGACCGGACATGGAAGCGCTGAGATGGGTGCGGCCGTGGATGCTGTTCCAGAAGGAGAGCACTTCGCTGCGACCGGTGAGCTTTTGGGCCAGTTTCACCGCCCATTCTGCCGTTTCCGAGCCGGAGGAAGTAAAGTGGATGGCGGCAAAATCCCCATGGGTGCTTTCCAGCAGTTTCTGATGGAGACGCTCTTTGGCGGGGTTTTTCCCCTTGCCGCAGGTGACGCCCATCAGGGCCTGGGACACCTTGCGGGCGAAATTCTCGTTGCCCTGGCCCAGCACCAGGCAGATCTCATTGAAATCCAGGTATTCAGTGCCCTTTTCGTCAATAAGGGCAGCACCCTTGCCGGAGACAAACTGGG
>JAHZHY010000337.1:0-4237 GCA_019420045.1 Clostridiales bacterium | reverse complement strand
CGCCGCCCCCTGGATGGGGGCGAGAAGGTCGTGGCTATGCATCACATCGTCTCCTTTTCTTCGGTGTAATCACAGGGCTCCCAGGGAATGAACGCCTGGAGGAAAGTGCACAGGTCTTCCACCTGGGCATTGAGAATGGCTTTGCCTTTTTCGGCTGTGGCCAGGGTGCTGTTGCCGTTAGTGCCCTTGGGCGTGCACATCCGGTTGGGGAAATAGACCTTGGCAAAGCCCTGGCCCATGGTGCCGGGGAAGGCGGCGGAATATTCCTCGGTGGTCTTTTCCATGTGCACCAGCTCCGGACGGATGTGCAGCATGGTGGAGGTTTCGGCCTCGTCGCCGTGGCCGCCCTTTTTCTGGGAGCACACCGCCTTATCGGTCTCCCGGCCCAGGCCGGTGCAGTCGGATACCGCCACCTTGATGTTGTGCTCGTTGTTCATGGTGAGGGCCAGCAGCTTGAGGGGGATGTGGGTGGAGACGCCGCCGTCCAGAATGAGGAACTTTTTCACCCCAAAGCGGGCAAAACTCAAAATGATGTCACTGACATAGTCGATAAAGTGCTGGTAATCGATGCTCACAGAGCCTTTCCATTTGATGAAGGCGGGGAAATAGGCATAGGGCAGAGTGGGCAGGGTGAGCACATCACACCGCTTTGTCACTTCTCTGGCCAGGTAGTCGGTGACGAAAAAGTCGGTGCCCATGGGCAGATGATCGCCGTGTTCTTTGGAGCCGCCGCCGATGGGCAGCATAATGACGGTATTTTCGCCTATCAGGTCCTGGCACTGTTCATAGGTCAGCTCGCTGATGAATTGTCCCATAACAAATCCTTTCCTTTCCAGTAAAATTACAGCTGCGCCGCCAGATGGCAGGCGACAAAGTGGTCTTTCTCCAGCTCCCGCAGCACCGGAGCTTCCTCATGACACCGGTCCTGGGCATAGGGGCAGCGGGAGGAGAACTTGCAGCCGGAGGGGGGATTGATGGGGCTGGGGATCTCCCCTTTCAGATGGATGCGCTGTTCCTTTTTGCCCCGATGCACATCGGGGATGGCGGAGAAGAGGGCCTGGGTATAGGGATGGAGAGGTTTTTCGTACAAAGGCGCTGTGGGGGAAAGCTCCACCAGAGAGCCCAGGTACATGACGCCGATCCGGTCGGAAATGTGCCGCACCATGGAAAGATCGTGGGAGATGAACAGATAGGTCAGTCCCATTTCCTGCTGCAGATCGATCATCAGGTTGATGACCTGGGCCTGAATGGACACATCCAGAGCGGCGATGGGTTCATCGCAGACGATGAAATCCGGTTCCATAGCCAGGGCTCGGGCGATGCCGATGCGCTGGCGCTGGCCGCCGGATAGCTCATGGGGGAAGCGGGAGGCAAAATCGGCGGTAAGGCCTACCTTGAACAAAAGTTCAGTGACCTTTTCATTCCGCTCCGCCGGGGTGCGTTTGAAGTGCACATTCATCCCTTCCTGGATGATGGTGCCGATGGTCATGCGGGGGTCCAGGCAGGAATAGGGGTCCTGGAAGATCATCTGGTTCCGGCGGCGGAACTGGCGCAGCTGGGCTTTGGACATTTCCGCTGTCTCCTGCCCTTCATAGAGGATGGAGCCGGAGGTTTTGGGATAGACACCCAGAATGGTGCGGCCGCAGGTGGTTTTGCCGCAGCCCGATTCTCCTACCAGGCTGAAGGTCTCGCCGGGGAAGATGTCAAAGGTCACATCGTCCACGGCCTTGACGGTTTTGCCGCCTTTGGCAGGGAAGTAGCGTTTCAGGTTTTTGATTTCGAACAGAGGCTGTTTACTCATGGTCATATCCTCCTATCCCGGCAGGGGGAGTGACTTTGGGCGCCATGGGATGCTGGAGCCAGCAGGCCACCCCGTGGGTATCGGTGAGGAAATTCTCCTTGGGGATGGCTTTTTTGCAGATGGGCATACAGTATTGGCACCGGGGAGCAAAGGGACATTGCTGCAAGGGAAGCAGCAGGTCCGGAGGCGTGCCCTGGAGGGAATAGAGCTTGCTCTTGCTCTCCAGGGCACGGCCGGGGATGGAAGAAAGCAGCGCCCAGGTATAGGGATGGCGGGGAGAATCGAAGATCTCGTCCACCGTGCCCCGTTCCACAATGGTGCCGGCGTACATCACCTGCACCTTGTCGGCAAAATCGGCCACCACACCCAGGTCGTGGGTCACCAGGATCACCGACATGGAAAACCGTTCTTTCAGAGAGCGGAGCAGATCCATCAGCTGGGCCTGGATGGTCACATCCAGAGCGGTGGTGGGCTCGTCGGCGATGAGCAGGGAGGGATTGAGGGCCAGGGCAATGGCGATCATCACCCGCTGGCGCATACCGCCGGACAGCTGGTGGGGATAGTTTTTCAGCCGGGTCTCCGGGTTGGGGATCTCCACCAGCTTGAGCAGCTCAATGGCCCGCTCCCGGGCTTTCTGCCGGGTGGTCTTTTCGTGGGTGAAGATGTTCTCCATGATCTGGTTGCCAATGGTCATGGTGGGATTCAGCGAGGTCATGGAGTCCTGGAAGATCATGCTCATTTTGCTGCCCCTTATCCGGTTCAGTTCCCGGGTGGACAGCCCCAGAATATCCTGGCCCATAAATTCTATCTGGGAGCCTTCTTTGATAATGCCGCCGCTGCGGGACAGAAGGCGCATCACCGCTTTGGAGGTCACCGTTTTGCCGCAGCCCGATTCGCCTACCATGGCCAGGGCCTCTTTGACCCCCAGGTCAAAGGAGACGCCCCGCACCGCTTTGACTTCACCGGCGTAGGTGTTGAAGGACACATTCAGGTTTTTTACTTTGAGAAGGGAATCCATGGTATCACCTCCGGAGCTTGGGATCCAGCGCATCCCGCAGGCCGTCTCCCATCAGAGTGAAGGAGAGCATGGTCAGGGCGATGAGCAGGGCGGGGAAGAACATCATGTAGGGATAATAGAGCAAAGAGCTCTGAGCGGCGGAAGACAGGGCGCCCCAGCTGGTGTTGGGGGGCTGGACACCCAGGCCCACATAGCTGAGGAAGGCTTCGCCGAAGATAAAGCCGGGGATGCGGAAGGTCACCGCCACGATGATGACGCTGAAGGTGTTGGGGATCATGTGGCGCACAACGATCTTCAAAGGAGAAACGCCCATCAGCCGGGCGGCCATCACATATTCCGAGCGGCTGATCTGGAGCATCTGGGAGCGCACCAGCCGGGCAATGGGACACCAGCCGGTGACCGTCATGGCGAAAAGCAAAGTGGGGATGCTGCTGCTTTCCAGCACCACCGACATCATGATGACCACCAGCAGATTGGGCACAGAGCTGAGGATCTCCACGATGCGCATCATCAGCATATCCACCTTGCCGCCGAAGTAGGCGGCGATGCCGCCATAGATGCAGCCCACCACGGCCACAATGGCAGCGCCCACCACGCCGATGACGATGGACACCCGGCCGCCGGCCCACACCCGGACAAACAGATCACGACCCAGGTCGTCGGTGCCGAACCAGTGCTGGGCCGAGGGCCACTGTTTCCGGTTGAGAAGGTCGTGGGCCGAAACGGAATGGCTGCTGAACATGGGAACAAAGATGGTGCACAGGGTGATGACGATCAACAGGCACAGGGCCACCACCGCCAGTTTGTTTTCAAAAAAGCGGCGCCAGGCGTCCCGCCAATAGGTCACCGGCTTGCGGGCAAAAAGCTCGGCGGAGGCCGTGTCCGCCCCTTGGATCTGGAAGTCTTTGGGATCCAGAGCCTGCTCCTGGATGGAGTTTACAGCGTTTTCATTCATAGAGAGGCCTCCTTTCTAGTTTTCTTCCGCAATGCGGATACGGGGGTCGATGATGGCCAGCAGGATATCGCACACCAGGATGGAGAGGATATAAGTGCCGGTGAAGATGATGTTCAGGCCCAATACCACCGAATAGTCCCGGTCATTGATGGCGCTGATAAAGTATTTGCCCAGACCGGGGATGGCGAAGATCGATTCGATGATAAAGGAGCCAGAGAAAATACCGGCGATGCTGGTGCAGATCATGGTGATGCAGGGCAGGAAGGAATTGCGGAAAATATGCCGGGAGACGATGCGGAAGGAGCTGACGCCCTTGGCTTCTGCCGTGAGGATAAAGTCCTGGTTGGTGATATCCAGCACACTGGAGCGCATATACCGGGCGTAGCTGGCCAGAGGCCCCACGCACATACAGGCCACCGGCAGCACCAGATGCCCCACAGTGCCCCAGCCGGTGGTGGGGAAG
>JAHZHY010000336.1 GCA_019420045.1 Clostridiales bacterium | reverse complement strand
GGATCAACGAATATGGAATCACAGTGGGGAGCCTGCCCCGGGGCCAGCGGAACAAGATCACCGATGTGGAAGGTGTTCGGGTGGGCCACTGCACCATTGATAACGAGGAAAACAAAACCGGCGTGACGGTGATCATCCCCGGGCCGGGGAACCTTTTCACGGACAAAATGCCCGCGGCCAGCTTTGTCTGGAACGGCTTCGGCAAGACCGCGGGCCTGATCCAGGTGGATGAGCTGGGCACGCTGGAGACCCCCATCGCCCTGACCAACACCCTGAATGTGGGCCTGGTGCACGACGCCCTGGTGGAATACACTTTGGAACAGTGCGAAAAGGACGGCGTGGAAATGCGGAGCCTGAACCCGGTGGTGGGCGAATGCAACGACAGCAAGATCAACCGCATCGGCCATCGGGCCGTGGGGAAAAAGGAAGTCTTTGCCGCCATCGAAAATGCCGGACTGAGTTTTGACGAAGGGGATGTGGGGGCCGGAAAGGGCACCATCTGCCATGGGCTGAAGGGGGGCATCGGTTCGGCCTCCCGGCGGATTTCTCTGGACGGCAAAAGTTACACCCTGGGGGTGCTGGTGCAGAGCAACCACGGCAAGCTGGAAGACCTGACGGTGGACGGCATCTGCCTGGGGGCCGGGCTTGCGGTGCGCAGCCTGGGGGACACCCCGGTGGATCAAGGGAGCATCATGATGGTGGTGGCCACCGACCTGCCCTGCTCCACCCGGCAACTGAAGCGCATCCTCAAGCGGTGCAGCGTGGGCCTGGCCCGGCTGGGCAGCTTTGTGGGCCACGGCAGCGGCGAGATCATGATCGGCTTTTCCACCGCCCGGCGCATCCCCCACGCCCCCACCCAGGACATTCTGGATTGCCAGGAGATCAGCGAAGAGCGGATGGACCTTTGCTTCAAAGCGGTGGCGGAGGCCACGGAAGAGGCTGTGCTCAACAGTATGGTGTGCGCCAGCCCCAGCCAGCGGCTGGACGGCCAGATCGTCCACAGCCTGCGGGAATTTTTATAAGAAGATAGCGCAAAAGCCCGGGAACATTCCCGGGCTTTTCTTCTGCCCAACCTGGGGCAAAGGATAGAAAAAGGGACGGCCGAAGCCGTCCCTTTTGTTTAGCTTTCGCTATTCGCTGTAATTCCGGTGAGGGAATTAGGCAACGATGCCGTCGATGCTAGCATTATCTGTGATATCAGCACCGTCAACTTCGCAGAAGATAACAGAGACTTCGTTATCAGCATTGAAACAGACAACAACACTTGTGTTAGTGCTATCGCTCAGCACAACGGAAGTACCGTCGGTCAGCTTAGCAGCAGTGTTATTAGATGTGCTCACATCCACATTGAAGATCTTCACATCGGAAGCAATCTTCACAATCTGGCCACCGATAACAGCATTGGTGCCGTCCCAAGCAGTCAGATTTCCAGCATACCATGTGCTAGGAGTAGGAGTAGCAGCCAAATCAGAGGGAGTTTTAGCTGTCAAGCCCTGTGTTCCGCTAGTTGTGTCAACAGTACCATCGCCATTCAGAGCAACAGTTACC
>JAHZHY010000335.1:308-2204 GCA_019420045.1 Clostridiales bacterium | reverse complement strand
ATAACGGCATCAAAATTTTCGGCGCAAACGGTTGCAAGCTGTCCGATGAGCTGGAAGCGGCAGTGGAAGCGCTGATCGACGATCCTTCCGGGGCCTCTCCGGTCACCGGCGGCAAGATCGGCCGGGTGCTGCCCATGGCTCACGCCGCCTGCGACGAATATGTGGCCCATGTGGCCGAAGCCGCCGGCAGCCTCAAGGGCCTGCGCATCGTCGTGGACTGCGCCAACGGCGCATCCTCCCGCACAGCTCCCAACCTGTTCCAGCGGCTGGAATGTGAAACCGACCTGATCTTCTGCCAGCCCGACGGCATCAACATCAACACCGGCTGCGGCTCCACCCATATGGAGGCCCTGTGCAAAAAGGTGCGGGAAGGGTCTTACGACCTGGGCGTGGCCTTTGACGGCGACGCCGACCGTTGCCTGCTGGTGGACGAAAAGGGCGAAGTCATCGACGGCGACCAGATCATGGGCGTACTGGCGGCAGCTCTCAAAAAGCAGAACAAGCTGAAAGGCGGCGTGGTAGCCACAATTATGTCCAACCTGGGTCTGAAAAACTTCCTCAAGGAAAAGGGCATCCCCATGGCCGCCACCAAGGTAGGGGACCGGTTCGTGCTGGAACAGATGCAGAAGGACGGCTGGAACCTGGGCGGCGAGCAGTCGGGCCATGTGATCCTCACCGACCACGCCACCACCGGCGACGGCGAGCTGACTGCTGTCACCTTCCTCCGTGTGCTGAAGGACAGCGGCAAGAAGGCATCCGTTTTGGCCGGTGAGATCGCCCATTACCCTCAGAAGATGATCAATGTGCCGGTGCCCAACGACAAAAAGAAAAGTGTGGCCGACCAGCCGGAAGTGCAGGCCATCAGCCAGGAGATCGGGGAGGTCTTTGGTGAAAATGGCCGTATCCTCATCCGTCCTTCGGGCACCGAGGCCCTGGTGCGGGTGATGGTGGAAGGCCAGGACGAAAAGCTGGTAAATGAAATGGCTCAGAAGGCCGCAAAGGTCATCGAGGAGCTGTATTCCAAATAAAAAACCCTGTCTTTCAAAGGGCAGGAAAGGGGTAAACCTTTACACCCATATCCCCGGTTTTTGCCGGGGATATGGGGCGGCAAAGGCTTAATCCATGGAAAGGTGGTGAGGCCGCGCAAGAGCAGAAGCGAAGAAAAAAGCGCCGGGACTGCCTGCGGGCAGTTGACGAGGTGGGGGAGGATCGAACCATTCGGCGGATGCCCCCTGCGCATTGACGCCTGGCCATGAAGCGGAGGAGAGAAAAAGGGCGGGTGACCGCCGTGACAACATCCCCGCAGGCGTTAATTTAAATTTGGAGGAAAAATTCTTATGTGCGGAATCGTAGGATATGTGGGCCGGGAAGAGGCCGTGCCCGTTTTGCTGCAAGGACTGTATAAGCTGGAGTACCGTGGGTATGACTCCGCCGGTGTGGCGGTGCTGCGCCCCGAAGGGCTGAAGGTGGTCAAGACCAAGGGCCGCATCAAGAACCTGGAGGACAAGGTGCAGCAGGTAGGCGGCATGGAAGCCACCTGCGGCATTGGTCACACCCGGTGGGCCACCCATGGTGAGCCTTCCGATGTGAATGCCCATCCCCACATCAGCCGCAATGGACGGATCGCCATCGTCCACAACGGCATCATCGAAAACTACCTGGAACTGCGGGAAATGCTCACCAAAGAGGGCTATGAGATGCAGTCCCAGACCGACACCGAAGTGGTGGCCCACCTGTTTGAGCACCATTTCAAGGGGGATATGATGCAGGCCCTGATGGACACCGTGAAGGATCTGCGGGGCAGCTATGCTCTGGGCATTCTGTCTGCCGACGACCCCGGCGAGATCTACTGCACCAAGCGGGACAACCCGCTGATCATCGGCGTGGGCGAAGGGG
>JAHZHY010000335.1:0-282 GCA_019420045.1 Clostridiales bacterium | reverse complement strand
TCCGACATCCCCGCCATCATCCAGAAAACCAAGCATTATATCGTGCTGGAAGACAACCAGATCGCCCGCATCACTCCCGATCAGGTGGAGGTGTTCAACGCCTTCGGCCAGAAGCTGGAGCCCGAAGTGCAGACGGTGAACTGGGACATTTCCTCGGCGGAAAAGGGCGGCTACGAGCACTTTATGATCAAGGAGATCATGGAGCAGCCCAAGGCCCTGCGGGACACCATCTCTCCCCGGATCGAGGGCGACCTGCCCCGGCTGGAAGAGTGCGGTCTCACC
>JAHZHY010000334.1 GCA_019420045.1 Clostridiales bacterium | reverse complement strand
CCACAAGGCTTCTTTTGAACCACTCGCCTAGCGAGTGGTTTTCTTTATACAAAAAAAGCTGGCCGCCTGCACAAAGCAGACAGCCAGCTCATTTTTTGTCCATATCAATCGTTTTCACAATCTTGTTCTTGTTCACAAAAGGATTTTCCCAATCATATATCCGCAATTATAATGCTTCCAACTTCGCCATCAAATAGGTCAGGGAGCTGTCATAAAAAACAAACTCATCCGCCAGCCCTGCATTTTTGATGTCCACAGCTATTTTACGCACAACTGCCTGTTCCGGCCTGACCAGAAGGAGAATCTTGACACCTTGTTTTCTCTGCCTGAGCGACTGACAGAGGGAAACTGCCTGTTCCATATCCGCCTGGTCCACGATGTCCAGTATCATCACATCCGCATGGAAAATATCCACACCTACGATAGCCTGGGAATAACTGAGCTGGGCCGCCCACCGGAAACCAAGCCCTGGCTTTGATTGAACAGCTGCCGACAATCCCTGCCCAAGCATTTTATTGGATGATATAAATAAAACTGTTTTCATGATCGGTATCCTCTGTCCAATGCGAATATTTTCCTGGCCGGTCCCGGCAGATACCCTGCCCGATCGATCTGCTTTTCCGGAAGTCCTTCCGGCTTATGCCCACGGGTCTTCCGCTTTCGGGGTACGGACGCCGGTGAGCAGATACTGCTCCCAAAGAAACCACTTTCCATCACTGCCCCGCTGACGAAGTTTGATGGGCCGGGGAGCATCTGCACCGCCACAGGGAATAAACAGTTTCATATATCCCTGTTCCTCACCAGAAACATGATTGCTCTCCACCCGAATGGTATAGGGCTGAGTGGGGGTGTAATTGTTGTCCGGTGTGGAGCCTGCGAAATAAGTGAACGGCAGATAGGTCTTCCCGTCGCGGAACCGGTCATTGAGGAATGAGATCTCCTGTCCGTTCAAGGGTCTCGGCCCCCGCAGCCAATTCAGCATTTCCAGACCGATCTGCCGGTCTGCGGCATAGGCACACAGGGCCAGGACAGTCAGGGCTGCTGTTTGAAAGGGGGTCGCAAGAGCCGCCTCCGGCAGGGCCTGCATCTGGACAAGGCTCTCCGGAAGAGCAGCAAAGGTGAAAGTTTCACTTTTGCTTCCCACTGATGTGACGGCCGCCATTGCGGTATCCATGGCAGACTGTTTCAATTTATCAAAAATACTCATATAAATTCCCCTTTCGCTCCTGCAAATGTCCTGGTTCCTTCTCAGCCATAGATCTGCGTCAGATCGATACTGTACTGGTCTTCGCCCAGGAAGGGCGGACGCACACCGCTTTCCCAGTCCAGCTCAATATAAAGGTACTCACCAAAAGGATCGATCCTCGCCGGGAAATTGCCGGCGATGGAATTGCCCTCCTCATCAGAAAGTTCCATGCGAAGGCAGCCATTTTCCATGCGCCAGACGCCGGAATACGCCAGTTTGTATTCCTGTCCATCCTCCGCCTGGTAGTAAAGATTCATCGTTCCGGCATAATCCGGGTGACTGTCTCCCCAGCTGAATTCCATATCCCAATGTTCACACATCCAGCTGGTGTAAGCCAGCTGCCAGGCTGTGGGCGGCGCCCATCTGACGGACGCCGGCGGCTCCGGGCCCTCGGGGCCGTCCAACCCGGGGATGTATCCCCAGATCCCAAAATCCAGCAGGAAGGGAGCCCCTACCTCATCCTCCGGCACCTGGGGAATGCCGGTATTGTCCACCAGAGGAAACCAGCCGCACGAAAGACTGTCGTCGTTCTCAAAGAGGATATGAATATCCGGAGAAACATCGTGCACCAGATTTACAAATATCAGCACGGGCTGTCCGCCTTTCTCCTGATACAGCGTATCCATCACCGGTTCGACCTCATATTTGGAAGGCACCCAATCCACATGGCTTACGGTCAGCGTCGTTTGCTCATTGCGGGGAACGATGCAATACACCTCTCCCCAGCCTGCGCCCAGGATGCGTTCTTCCGGCATATTCAGTAGAAAAGGTGCCTCTTCTGTCAGCTCTGGGCAATTCTCGCGCAGCCAATCGGACAGCGGCGTGGAATCCTCCTGCTCCCGAAAGCCCAGATAAACCACTGCACCGGCATATTGGTCGTTATATGCCATGGCTTCATACAGCCGCATCAGGGATTCCATTTCCCTCTGTTCCTGCTGCGGGTCTTTTTCCGGCGTGTTTTTTTCCTCTTCCCCTCCGGTTTCCGTTCCTTTTTTCCCGGAAAGAGCTCTGGTTGCTCCACTTCCGCCTTGTGATACAGGCGGCTGCCCTTCCTTCCGGTGGCAGGCGATCAGACTCAGAGCCAATGTGATGCACAGGAGCAGGAAAAGGAATCGGTGCACAATCAAACTCTTCATCGTCCATCCCCCATTTCAGAATTTTCCGCTGCGGCCGCTGCCTCCTCCGCCGCTTTCGCTGCTGCTGCCGCTGCTTCCGGAGCCTTGTTTTTCGATTTTGCGGCGTACCACCGTAGTATGGGTGAAGTGGTCATACTGTTCGGTGAGATGCAGGCCGCCTTCGGCCAGGTATTCGTCGGCTTTGGACTTCCGGTGGACTGTCTTCATCGGACGCAACAGTATGAGGCAGATGACCCCTGCCGTTCCAAAGGAAATACCCACCGCAATGAGATACCATCCCCAGCGGGAGGGGCGCACCGGTTTGCCTTCTGCGGCTTTAGTGAGAAATTCGTCGCAGGCATCCAGATACTTGGTAATGCCGCCGTACCAGTCGTCGTCGCCGAAGGTTCCCAAAAACCGCTCTTCCAGCTGCTCCTGTCCGAACTCGTCAAAGGCATATTGGCCATATTCGCCATAGACGAACATGGCATAATCCCGCTCTGCCATGCTGAGCAGAACGATGATCCCATCCCGGTCTTCTCCCACGCCCAACTGATTGTCGTGATAGAGCTGATAGGTCACTTCATAGACGCTGCCGTCTCCATATTCCGTGTAATCATCCACCAGAACGAAGTAGACGCCGCATCCCTGCTCCTGGGAAATGGTTTCGGCCCGTTTTTCCAGTTCTTCCCACTCTTCCCAGGTGAGGAGACCGCTTTCATCGAACACATGATTTACTTCCACATCGCCTTCTGCCGGCGCCTGGCTTTCTTCCTCACCGGTATTTTCCGCATCACCGGTGTCTGCTTCTTCACCAGCCGGCGGGGAATTTGCAAGGATATAGTCTTCGGCGGCCACTGCCATAGCGTCTACGACCTGTGTCAGCGCCGTGGCGCTCATGGTCATATCCTCGCCATTCCAAGCCCGCTCCACCATAGAAGGCTCCACCGCAGCACGGATGGCATCGGCCAGACCCTGGCTGCCGCCCCGCTCCTCACTCAGATTGGCATAAACGCACCAGCCATTTTCCGGCATTGCATAACCGCCTGTGTCCAGCGGCTCCAGGAGAATGGTCAGCGTAGCCCCTTCTCTCTTTTCGCCGTAACCATAACCATATTCTTCATAGATCCCTTCCGCGTTGTCCAGGATGCTGCCGCTGCCAATCATGGTCAGCACATCCACACGCAGATCGATCCCCAGTTTTTCAGAAAGCTGAGGAAGGGTCTCTTCCCCCTGCAATTGCAGCGGCTGGGATGCCAGCTCGTCGGTTTCATCATAGATCACGCCGAATTCCGTCGCCGCCATGGCCGGAGTGCAGAACGACAGCAGGAGCAGGAGGATCCATGCAAAAACAGAACCTTTTTTCTTCATATCCGCTCTCCTCCTCACAGCATA
>JAHZHY010000333.1 GCA_019420045.1 Clostridiales bacterium | reverse complement strand
GTCCATGCCTCCCAGACCGGCTCCCACTCCGGCGGCGGCCCCATCCAGAGACAGGGCAGCCCCCAGCAAAAGACCTTCCCTGGGGGAAAGGCTGCGGGAACCGTCGGCGTCGGCCCGGGAAGGGTCGGCATACAGGCATAAAATACACCGAAAACTCCACAGGCGAAACCGCATTTCCCCTCTTCCGCCCCATTTTCGCACCCAGCTTTTCAGCAGGCTGTCACAGATCTTACAGGATCCCAACGCCGCCAGCAAAAAGGCGCACAGCCAATGAAGCCCTCCGGCCAACGGCTGCCACAGCCCTCCGGCCCAGGCCCCGGCGGCCAGCACACCGCTGCAGCACAGAGCCACCACCAAAGCGCTCTTTCCCGGCAAGCGGATCTCTCCCGCTCCATAGGCCAGGCTGGCAAAAAAAGCGTCCAGAGACAGGGCCAGCACCAAGGTTCCGGCTTCCAGTCCCTGACGGACAAGTCCAGGCAAAGGCAAAAACCCCTTTCCGGTTTTTGCTTCATCCTATGCCCTTTCTTTCCAAAGGGTCCCTGCTCCTTGTCCTAATCCTTCTGCTTTTTGGCTTGCTGGGCGTACTGCTCAGCAAGCGCCACAAATTCCTCCATCCGCCCATTCTCCCGGATGGTCTGGGGACAATTTTTCCCACTGAAATCATAATGTTCTTTCACTTGCTCGGCCGAAAGGTCATAGGCGTTCATCAGCCAGCCGGTGAGCCGGGCAGCGTTGTCAAAAGTCTTTTCAAAATCCCCATCTGCATTGACGCACAATTCCACGCCGATGCCGTGGAGATTGCCATCCCCTTCGGCACCGTCCCCTGCGTGATAGGCCACTTCATCATCAGGAATGCTGTGCCACACTTCGGTGTCGTCCACTGTATAATGCCAGCCGGTAGTCCCCTCGCCGCCGCTGGCCTCCAACTGGCCATGGGCGGCTGCATCGGCTCCGGCAGCGGTGTTCCCTGTTTCATGAATAACGATGTACCGGATCTCTCTCTTGGTGCCCGGACGGTTCTGCGCCCCCTCCGGGGCCAGCTGAGTGTACACCGGCACCCCCAGTACATCCTCCGGATACAGTCCCTCCGTAGGCGCTTTCAGAAACCTCCATGCTCCAAAGGCCAATCCTGCCATCACCACAAGCCCCAAAAGCAGGCCGCGATTTTTTCTTTTTCTTCTTTTCCGCCGTTTTTTCTGGGCCATCGCCGATCCCTCCTTCTCCCCGGACAAAGCCAAAGCGGCCTGTCCCGCTGCTTCTATCATACAGTGGGCCAGGCCGCCAAATCATAAATTTTCTCTTAATCTTTTCCCGAATTTTTCTTACTTTGTGAAGAAAGCATCCACCGCACGGAAAAGCGCCTCGGCCTCCTGGTGCAGTTTTTCGGTGCTGTTGATCTTTTCCACATCGGTGGGGTTATCCATAAAGGCAAACTCCGAAATGACTGCGGTGACATCCACGCCAGCCGCCGCCCGGAGCAAACCGTAATAGTCTCCGGTTTTGGTGCTGTTATACCGATAGACAATGGGCCGGACTTTCTGGCCCATCTTGGCATATTCCTCGCCTATGAGCTTGGCCAGCTCGGTGGAAGGGCCGCCGTTTTTGTCGGCCACCTGGGCCAGCACTTCGGCGCCAGTGGCGTTATGGGCTTCGGTGGCATTGTGGTGGACGCTGATGACCAGATCGGGCTTGACCTCCCGGATCATGTTCATCCGGTTGGTGAGAGACAATGTCTCCCCCTCACCCCGGGTGAAAATCACCTGATAGCCCGCCTGCCGAAGAAGCGACCCCAGATGCTCGGCCACCGTATAGTTGATCTCACTTTCCACAAGGCCCATTTCTTTGTTCACAGTGCCGCTTTCCGAGCCGCCGTGACCCGGGTCTACCATTATAACAATATCGCTCCGATCCACCGTTGTGTCAGGCGGGGGCACCGGTGTGGTGTCCAGAGGGGCACACTCAATGAGCACCCGACGCTGTGCGTCATCATACTGTACGCTGAAATTCAGGGCATCTCCCAGATCCCGCAGTTTGAAATATGTATAGCCATCAATATTATAGGCCGTCATCTGTGCCCGGACCCCGTCGATGTAAACGGCAGCCTGGCTGCTCACCGCCTGCTTGATGGTATTGCTTCCCTGAGGCGGGCTCAGTTCAGTGCCCAGGGAAGTATATCTCTGCCCTGTGCTGATATAGATGGAATTGGTATCATTGTTGTACTGGATCTCAAAGGACTTGTCTCCGCCGCTGAGGGACTGAGCCACATCCCGCAATTTGAAATAGTTATTGTCGTTGATGTTATAGGCTTCCACACCAATGGCTTTGTCGTAAACCAGCACCGGCATGTTGTTCAGTTGAGCCTTCTGCGCCGCAGCCAGCCCCACACACCCCAACAGGGTGAAAA
>JAHZHY010000332.1:690-1866 GCA_019420045.1 Clostridiales bacterium | reverse complement strand
GTCGGCCTGGGAGCGGATCAGCCCATTTTCCAGCAGACTGTGGACGATGGCCGGGCCTAAGCCCTCGATATCCATGGCATCCCGGCTGGCAAAGTGGGTGATGTTCCGGGCCAGCTGGGCGGGACACTCGGCGCCGGTGCAGCGGACAGCGGCTTCCTCCGGGTCCTCCAATACCGGGGCGCCGCACACCGGGCAAGTCTCCGGCATATGGAACTCCGGCATTTCCCCTTCCCGCTTCTCCCGCACCACTTCCAGCACTTCGGGGATGATCTCCCCGGCCTTCCGCACCCGGACGATGTCTCCGATGCGGATATCCTTGCTTTTGATGAAATCCCGGTTGTGCAGCGTGGCCCGGCTGACGGTGGTGCCGGCCAGGCGCACCGGTTCCAGCACGGCGTTGGGGGTGAGCACCCCGGTGCGGCCCACCTGGATGGTAATGTCCAGCAGACGGGTCTCCTTCACCTCGGGAGGATATTTGTAGGCCACCGCCCAGCGGGGAGCCTTGGCCGTGCTGCCCAGTTCCTCCCGATAGGCCAGCTGATCCACCTTGATGACGATGCCGTCGATGCCAAAAGACAGCTTGTCCCGCTCTTCCCCGGCCTTTTCGATGAAACGGATCACTTCATCCATGGAGCCGGTGCGCAGTCTGGGCTCCACCACCGGAAAGCCCAGGGCCGAAAGGTTTTCCAGGGAGTCATAATGGCTCCCGAACCCCGCCTCCTGGGCATTTTGCAGGTTGAAGCACAGGATGCGCAGGCCCCGCTTTGCGGCCACCGCCGGGTCCAGCTGACGGAGGGAACCGGCCGCCGCATTCCGGGGATTGGCAAACAGAGGCTGCTCCTCCTCTTCCCGCAGGGCGTTGAGCCGCTGGAAGGCCTCAAAGGGCATATACACCTCTCCCCGTACCACCAGCCGGGGAATGGTTGTGTCGATCTTCAACGGGATACTGTGAATGGTGCGCAGGTTCTGGGTAATGTCCTCCCCCACCACTCCGTTGCCCCGGGTGGCTCCCTGATAAAAAAGCCCATCCCGATAATCCAGGGCTACCGAAAGGCCGTCGATCTTCACTTCCACCGAATAGAGGGCCTGGGGGAACTGTTCCTTGATCTTCCGGTCAAAGTCCCACAGTTCCTCATAGGAAAACACATCCTGCAAGCTCTCCATGGGGTAATCGTG
>JAHZHY010000332.1:0-680 GCA_019420045.1 Clostridiales bacterium | reverse complement strand
GCGCTGGGTGGGAGAATCGGCTCTGGCCCACTGGGGATACTCCTGCTCCAGCTGGCGCAGCTGACGGGACAGAGCGTCATATTCAAAATCGGAGATCTCCGGGGCGTCCTCTTCGTAATATTTTTTGGCATGAACAATCAGCTCATCGGTGAGCTGATCCATTTGTTCCTTGACGGTCATGGCATTTCCTCCGTCCCAAGGGGATCAGGGCACCTGATCCCCTTTGTTTTTCAAAAGATAATAATCCTGCAGCAAATTTTCTCCCTGGGTGTCCAGGTAAGTATAGCTGTCGGGCACATTGCCGATGAGCACTGTCTCAGCCACCGAGATCTGGCTGCCCACCGTCAGGGTGGTTTCCGAACCAGGAGCCAGCACATTGAGCTCCACTTCCGCCTGGATGACCACCTGATGCCGGGTCTGGTTGATACCCGCATTGGTAAAGACGCTGACAAAGTCCGCATTGGCGCTGCCCAGGGGAATCATCCGCAATGGGATCTTGGGGCCCCGGCCATAGAGCAGATCCATGCCGGTGGCATTGCCCAGTGGGATGCGGATGGTTGCGGCCGCTGCATCGTTTAGTTTCTGCGACACCCGGGCAATAATACGGGATTTCATGGTGTTGACCTTGACCACATCGGTCTGCACCGCCAGGATCTGCCCGAACTGATCCTTTTCAAATC
>JAHZHY010000331.1 GCA_019420045.1 Clostridiales bacterium | reverse complement strand
CAGCACAAAATGGCGGTAAATGGATTGATAAAGGCGCCTACCAGCCGTTTGAAAAGGGATTTCTTCTTCTCATGGGTCACCTTGTTGCTGCCATGTTCGCTGCGGCTGCTGGTCACTTCTTCCTCGTCCAGGCCGCAAAGCCCGGTGTGCAGCTGCTGCAAAACCGCTTTCACCGGCTGGGTGGCGATCTGTTCAATGCGATGATTCTGCTCATCCCGGATTTTGGCCCGCTCCATGGCCTGACGGGCCGAAATCAGGTTTTCTTTTTTCTTCATGGGTCGTACCTCCTTTTTCTTTCTCAAAGGCAGGCATTGTCTCCGGAGAGGCCTCAGACCCTCTCCAAAATCGCGCCTGTGTTTTTCGCGGCTTTCCGTCGCCGTCCATGCCTCTCACCTCACGATCCATTCCATCATCATAAAATCCTTTCCGGGATTGCTTTGCCATAGGCCTTCTGCATCCCAGCTTCCTGAACAACTATAAAAAAATCGCAAGAAAAATCACATGGTCAAACCCTTGCGATTTTCTTGCGATTTGGTCAGATTTTTTCGTTACAGCCTGTCGCTGAATTTGTATCCAATGCCCCAGATGGTGAGGATGTATACCGGCGCATCGGGATTGGGCTCGATTTTCTTCCGCAGCTTCCGGATAAACGCCATGATATTGCTGTCATCCAGCAAATAGTCGCTTTCCCACACGGCCTGGTAGATCTGCTCTTTGGTAAACACCTGGCCCCGGTTGCGAGCCAGGAAACAAAGAATGTCAAACTCCTTGGGCGTCAGGGCGATCTCCATCCCCTCCCGTTTCACTTTGCGGGCCCGAGCGTCAATGATCAGATCCCCGCAGCAAATAGTATTTTCCACTTTTGCAGTCTGATCCGGCTCCCCCACTTCCAGCATCAAAGAGCTGATTTTTTCCTCCATCAGATCTTCCAGCCCACCCAGCAGCTCTTCTGCGGCTAGGGTGGGAGGGGCCGACAAACGGAGCTTTTCGGCAAGCCAGCGAGCCAGGGAGGAATCCATGCACACAACACCGATGTTTCGTTTCAAACAGGACCCCTCCTTTCTCAAAGCAGCTGATGGTATCTTTTCAGGTACCAGTGTTTGGCCCCTGTGACAAGCAGCAAATACGCCAGAACGGCAATGGCCAGAAATCCGAAATAAGGAAGAGGCAGCGCCGTCAGCCCAATCCATCGGCCCATGGGTGTAAAGGTCAGAATGGTGAAAAACAAAATGCCCAGCAGCGTCACCAGCATCACAGGCCGGGAGGGGCGGCTCTCCACCAGGGGCATTCTGGCGGTGCGCAGCAAATGCAGAATCAGCACCTGTGTCCACATGGATTCCAAAAACCATCCCGTCTGAAACAGGGCGATAAACCGAAGCCGTTCTCCCCCATGGGCCAGAGAGGCAAAACTGCCGCCGCAGACCCAGGGGCACAGGACAAAAAACAAATACCCGAAAGTCAGAAGGTCAAATATCGAGCTGATGGGGCCAAAAAAGCGCATAAACCGGCCCAGAGTGCGGCCGGACCATTCCAGAGGTCTGGCGCAGCTTTCCTCGTCCACATAGTCCCAGGGCAAGGCCAGACACAGGATATCATACAGCAGATTGAGCAGCAACAGCTGCACCGAGGTCATGGGAAAGAAAGGAAGAATCACACTGGCGATGACAATAGAAAAAATATTGCCGAAATTGGAGGATGCGGTGATGTTGATGTATTTTCTCACATTGGCAAAGGCTTTTCGCCCTTCCTTGATGCCTTCTTCCAGCACATTCAGATCCTTTTTCAGCAAAATCACATCGGCGCCTTCTTTCACCGCCTCGGCCGCCGTATCCACCGAAATCCCCACATCCGCCTGTGCCATGGCCGGCAGGTCGTTCATGCCGTCCCCCAAAAATCCCACGGTATGCCCATTTTCCTGCAATGTTTGCAGGATCTCCGCCTTTTGCTTGGGGGATAATTCTGCAAACACCGTGGTGCTTCCAGCTCTTCGCCGGTCAGAACCGCTCCGGTGCCGAGCCCCAACCGGCGGCAGATGGAAAGGGCCACATCTTTCTGATCCCCGGTGACCACCCGGACTCCCACATGCAATTTTTCCAATCCATGGATGGCATGGGCCGCCGTTTTTTTCGGCGCGTCAAAAAAGGTGAGATATCCCAGCAGAATCAGATCCTGTTCGTCACTTCCTTCCAGGCTCTCTTTCTCCACTGGCTTATAGGCCACCGCCAGCACCTTCATACCGTCTTCCCGCATCTCATCCACCACGGCGTGTACGCTGGCCAGGCCCTCTGCGCCCATTTCCCTTTGTGTGCCTTTGTATTCTGCAAAGCGGCAGCGGCGGCACACTTCCGAAACGCTTCCCTTGACCAGAAGCAGATTTTTTTCTGTCCCTTTCACCAAAACACTGGCAAACTTCCGGTCATAGTCAAAGGGGAGCTCATCCAGCTTGGGATGCTGAGCCGAAAGCTGCTGAAAATGATCACCCTTCCCCGGCATCTCCCGGCATTTCAAAAGAGCGGCATCCAGATGGTTCTGTACCCCCGTATGATAACAGCTGTTGAGGTAAGCAAAATCCAAAACGGCCTGGTTTTCATTCCCCAGAATATCCATATAATATTCCAGGGAAATACGGTCCCCTGTCAAAGTGCCGGTTTTGTCCACACACAAAATATCCATGCTGCCGAATCCCTGCATGGCGTTGATGTTTTTCACCACAGTCTGCTTTTTTTCCATGGCCCCGCTCCCCTTGGCCAGACAGGCTGTGATCACCATGGGAAGCATCTCCGGCGTCAAGCCCACCGCCACAGACAGGGCAAACAGAAAAGCAGAAAACCAGTTTCCCTGGGTGAGCCCGCAGGCCACAAACACAACAGGGATCAGCACCGCCATAAAGCGAATAAGCACCCAGGCAATGGAATGGGCCCCTTGATCAAAGCCATCCTTCGGCCGCTTCTGGCTTCTGGGGAAGCCGCCGTAAACGGTGTCCGATCCCACGGCCAGCACCATGCCCTCGCCGGCGCCGCCCATGACAGAAGACCCCATAAAAACCAGGTTGTGACACTGGCTGTAAGCCCGGAACTTCCCCGGCGGAAGGGTTACGGCTCGCTTTTCCAGAATCCCGCTTTCGCCGGTGATCACTGACTGGGAGACAAACAGATCCCTGGCCTCAAGCAGGCGAATGTCCGCCGGGACACGGTTTCCAGCCTGCAGCCGGACATAATCTCCCACCACCAGTTCATCGGAGGGAAGCTGAGCCCACCGGCCGTCCCGCCGCACCAGAACTTCAGAGGCAATCATCTCCGTCAGCCGGTCGGCCACCCGCTTGGCCCTCAGCTCCTGGATAAAGCGGACGATGCCACTGACAAGCAGCATACCCAAAATGATGATAGCCGTGGTCATATTGCGGCTGAAATTGGACGCGAGAAACACATCGGTCACAAGGGAGATGCTGGCCAGCACCAGTAGAATCACGGCAAAGGGATTGACAAAAGCTCTTCGCAGCCGGTGAAGCACGGTATCGCTCTTTCGCCCCGACCCGCTGTTTTTACCGTGCTGCGCCCCGCTTTTTTCCGCTTCCTCCTGGCTGAGTCCCGCAGAAGAAACCCCCAGCTTCCGATATAATGTTCCGGCATCCATGCAGGCATATTCAAAAATCTGTTTCTGGGACATATGGTTGGGATGCATTTTTCCACCTCCCCAGGATATTTTTCACGCTGCCACAGAACACTTGCAGACTGGCATCACCATGTTTTCAGCGGTTATTATATCATACATCCCATTTTTTAAGCCCCATCCTTCTCTTGCTTTTTTCTTGCTTTCCCCCAAAAGCAGAACCTGTACCCTCTGGGTTACGGCTGGAATTCTTCTTGCTTTTCCACAATGGCCCCCACACTTCCTTCGGCTTTCATCTGATGAAAAGCCGCGCTTCCCAGCACCACTAACAGCACATAAAACAGAAGGAACAAGGCCACTGCAATCCCCACTGCCTTCCAGATCCGCCGGGCCCTGCGATTCTTTTCCGCCAGATGACGGTTGAGCTCCACCAACTGCTCCACCATCGCCGCCTCCTGTCCCCGGCTTTCCCTTCCGCCAGTCTCTCCACAGAGCAAACAGGATACATCGGTCTCCAGCACATCGGCCAGCTTCACCAGCAGATCGGCATCGGGCACCGACAACCCCGTTTCACACAGTTAAAGATATATTTCCTTTTGTCTCGTCGATTTTGCCGATAAAGCGGTAGTAAATCTCAATCTCCTGATCTCGCATCCCATCCGCACTTTTAGTGGCCTCGTGAATCACAATCTTCTCAATCAGGGTATTGAGAAGTTCAGCATTTAACTCCGCGGGTGCAGTATACCGACGAATCAGGGCAAGCCACTTTTCCGCATTGGCGGCAATTTCCCGTTCTTCCGCCAGTTGAACTGTCAAAACTTGAATCTTGGATTCAAGTCCCTGCTGTTCCGCCTGATACTTCTGAGAGAGCATCGTGAAGTTGGCCTCCGTGATCCGCTCAGCGGCCCAGTCCTCGTACATTTTAGCAAACAGCTTGTCCACCTCGGCCTTGCGCTTTTGAGTCTTAGCCAGTTCGGCAGTCTGCCGCTTGGCTGCCGCAGCTCTCTCCCTGTCACTGGTCGCTAAAAGCTGCCGTAAAAGGCCCTGTTCGTCCATCTGAGCCCGTTCCGACCAATACTGGACACGGGACAGCACATAGGCATACAGAACATCGTAGCGGACATAATGAGCGGAGCACTTTCCCTCAATTTTACCGTACTGCCGATAGGATGTACAGTTGAAATAACTGTACGGCACCTTGTTGCACTTGTTCGTTGCGAAACTCATAGACCATCCACAATCGGCGCAGCGCACCAACCCGGCAAATATTTGAGTCGTAGCGTTCCCCAATTTTCTACGGCGGCTGGCGATCTGCTCTTGTACCCGTTCAAACACATCTTTAGAGATGATGGCCTCATGGGTCCCCTCGATCCGCATCCATTCACTTTCTGGTTTCCGCATCCGCTTTTTGTTCTTATAAGAGATATTCGTTTCTCGATAATGAACCGTATTGCCGATGTAGGTTTCGTCTTTCAAGATACTCTTGACTTGGGCAATCGTCCAAGCATACCGCTTTTCCTCGGGGGCATCCGCATAGATGTGGGCAAACTTTCCGTCCTGCTGGTATTTCAGCCAGCCAGAAGTGGGAACCTTTTCGTCCGTCAAAATACGGGTGATCCTGGCTGCCCCTGCCCCGTAGAATGCAAGATTGAATATCTTTTCAATAATCCACCGGGTTTCCTCGTCAATGACCAGCTTGTTCTTAATCTCCGGGTGCCGCTTGTACCCGATGGGAGCATAGGCAAAAGTGCGTTCTCCCGCCTTGAACTTGGCTCGGAGGGAGTTTTTGACCTTGCGACTGGTATCTTTGGCAAACCATTCGTTGAACAGGTTCTTGAACGGCACCAGGTCACTCAGGCCCTTTTCCGTGTCCTCATTATCGTCAACGGCTACATAACGGACCCGTTGTTCCGGGAAGTAGAACTCCAGGTAGTAGTCCATCATGATGTGCTCACGACCGAACCGGGACAGGTCCTTGGTGATGACGCAGTTAACTTTCCCGGCTTCAATGTCCTTCAGCATACGCTGGAAGTCAGGTCGGTCAAATAATGAGGTGTGATAGCGATAGCGGCAAAAAGCTAATAAAATCAATGGTTTTGCGGACAGCGGATAGACAGGGAATGTGTTAAAAACTGAATACGCACACAAACGGCGTTACCTTAACCCCTTTGGGGGAGAAAGTAACGCCGTTTTTTTATGCCCGCAGGAAAGGAGGTGCAGCCGGAATGTATTTCACAAAGGGCAAGCAGCGGGCGTTTGAATTGCTCATGCAGCAGAAGCCGGGATTTGACCGCTATCAATCCGGTTGTGCCGGAGATGATGAAGATTGCGGCACTTGCCGTTTCTACCGCCCCGGGTGGAAATATGAGTTTTGCGTTTTCAAAGAGTGTCCCTATTGCCCCGGCAAAAGGACGCGGAAAACGCACGCCAGCATGGACAAATAGACGGGCAAAAGCCCTTGTGCCATGCGGCTTTGCAGACGCGAAAACGGCAAAGGGCATATTGCAATACCAAAACAGCCGAAAACGGCTTTCTAATTGTCCACGCATACCAAGAGAGGAAGTGAGGAAATATGGCAGTTTTCAGAGTGGAGCGAAATACGGGATATACCGTTATGAGCAACCACCACTTGCGAAACAAGGAATTGTCCTTAAAGGCAAAGGGCTTGTTGTCGCAAATGCTTTCGCTGCCCGAAGATTGGGATTATACCCTTGCGGGCTTATCCCATATCAACCGGGAGAAGATCGACG
>JAHZHY010000033.1:5118-7322 GCA_019420045.1 Clostridiales bacterium | reverse complement strand
CCTGGGACGCACCTGGCAGTGCGGCACCATCCAGCTGGACTTCCAGATGCCCGAGCGGTTTGATCTGGAATATGTGGGCGAAGACGGCCACAAGCACCGTCCTGTCATGATCCACCGTGCCCTGCTGGGTTCCATCGAGCGGTTCATCGGCGTCATCACCGAGCATTTTGCCGGCGCCTTCCCCACCTGGCTGTCTCCTGTGCAGGTGAAGGTGCTGCCCATCACCGACCGGACTCACGAGTATTCCGTCCAGGTGATGGAGAAGCTCACCGCCATGGGCCTGCGCTGCGAGCTGGACGACCGCAGCGAAAAGATCGGCTACAAGATCCGGGAAGCTCAGCTGGAGAAGATCCCCTATATGCTGGTGCTGGGCGACAAGGAAGCGGAAAGCGGCCAGGTGGCCGTCCGCAGCCGGAAGACCGGCGAGACCCAGGTGATGAGCCTGGAAGAGTTCATGGAGAAGATCGGCGAAGAAGTGAAGACCCGGGCTATGTAATATTTCTTCGTGAAGGCGGCTTTGCCGCTTTCACGAGTTCTTACAAGGGCCTGCATGCACGCCTTTGGCGTACACTTGTCCCTTGAGAAGTGCAAAAAGCCACGCACAGGTCGCGGCTTTTTGCGAATTCATGAAGGTAAGGGCAACCAGCCCACTTGCACGATCGAGCACGATCAACACTTTTCAAAAGCCGCAATCCCCCAAAGGCATCGCCTTTGGGGGATTTTTTCATAGTCTGCTCCATTTTCTCATAGGCTTTTCTGAGAAAACAGAAAAGCGAGGGACTGAAAATGGATCTGTTCTGGCAGCAATTTGACAAAATCAGCGCCTTTTTGTGGGACCCCTTCCTTCTTTTGGCTCTGGGAGGTGCCGGGGTGTTTTGCACTCTCCGCTTCGGCTTTGTGCAGCTGCGGGGCTTTTTCCCCGCCTGCCGCCAGGTGTTCCGGGGGGCCTTTTCCCAAAAGGCCTCCCAGGATGGCATGAGCTCCTTCAGCGCCCTGATGACCGCCGTGGCTGCTCAGGTGGGCACCGGCAATCTGGCGGGGGCCGCAGCGGCCATTGCCGTGGGCGGTCCGGGAGCGGTGTTCTGGATGTGGGTCAGCGCCTTCTTCGGCATGGCCACCGCCTTTGGTGAAGCGGTACTGGCTCAGAAATTCCGGCGGAAGGTGGACGGCACCATCACCGGTGGACCGGTCTACTACATCAAGGCCGCCTTTCCCGGCCTGGGCGGACGGCTGCTGGCGGCGATTTTTGCCTTTCTGGTGGTTTTCTCCATGGGCTTTGTAGGGGCCATGGTCCAGTCCAATGCCATCGGGGAATCCTTTCAGGCCGCTTTCGGCATCCCCCCACTGTATACCGGCATTGCTGTGGCACTGCTGTGCTTTGTGTCCTTTTCCGGCGGCATCCGCCGTCTGGCCGCTCTCACCGGGCGTCTGGTGCCTGTGATGGCCCTGTTTTATATGCTTGGCTCCGCCCTGGTTCTTTTCCGCTTCCGGGAAAATCTTCTCCCCGCCCTGTCCTCCATTTTTGTGGGTGCATTCGCTCCCCAGGCCCTGGCCGGTGGCGTTGTCGGCGTCACCGCCAAAAAAGTCATGCGCCTGGGGCTGGCCCGGGGGCTTTTCTCCCACGAAGCCGGGGTAGGCTCCACCCCTCATGCCCATGCGGTGGCCCGGGTGGAGCATCCGGTGCAGCAAGGGTATGTAGCCATGCTGGGGGTTTTTATCGACACCTTTGTGATCCTGACCCTCACCGCCCTGGTGATCCTGGTCACCGGCGTCCTCACCCCCGATGCCTCCCTCACCGGCGCAGCCCTGACCCAGGCTGGCTTTTCGGCAGTGCTGGGAAAATGGGGCGGCCCCTTTATCGCTCTGTGCATCTTCTTTTTTGCCTTCTCTTCCCTTCTGGGCTGGTATTTTTTCGGCGCAGCCAATGCCCGGTATCTCTTTGGAAAGCTGGGGATCGCTCCTTACCAGCTGGGGGTGTGCCTGTGCGTTTTTCTAGGCGCTTTGATGGATGTGGGAAAGATGTGGGAGCTGGCCGATCTGTGCTGCGGCCTGATGGCCCTGCCCAATCTGGCGGCTCTTCTGGCCCTCAGCGGCCTTTCTGCTTCCCTTTTGCATGAATACCGGAGGAGATAATGGCTTTCCCTTGCCATTTTTCCAAAATACTGATATAATATTGACGCGTTTTACGAATATGCGTCAATTTA
>JAHZHY010000033.1:1308-5108 GCA_019420045.1 Clostridiales bacterium | reverse complement strand
GAAATCACCCCCATGGATGAAGATTTCGCCCAGTGGTATACCGACATCGTAAAAAAAGCCGAACTGATCGACTATTCCAGCATGCGTGGCTGCGTCATCATGCGCCCCTATGCCCAGGCCATCTGGGAGAACATTCAGAAGATCTTTGACGGCATGATCAAAGAGACCGGCCATGAAAATGTGGCAATGCCCATTTTCATTCCCGAATCTTTGCTGAACAAGGAAAAGGACCATGTGGAAGGCTTTGCCCCGGAAGTGGCCTGGGTCACCCACGGCGGCAGCGAGAAGCTGGAAGAGCGGCTGTGCGTCCGCCCCACTTCCGAGACTCTGTTCTGCGAGCACTATGCCCACATCATCCAGTCCTGGCGTGACCTGCCCAAGCTGTACAACCAGTGGTGCAGCGTGGTGCGCTGGGAAAAGACCACCCGCCCCTTCCTGCGCACCCGGGAATTCTGGTGGCAGGAGGGCCACACCGCCCACGCCACCGAAGAGGACGCCCGGAAGGAAACCCTGGACATCCTGGACCTGTATGAAAAGCTGGCCACCGAATACCTGTGCATGCCGGTAATCAAAGGCCGGAAAACCGACCGGGAGAAGTTTGCCGGCGCCATGGAGACCTACACCATCGAAGCCATGATGCACGATGGCAAGGCTCTGCAGAGCGGCACTTCCCACTATTTCGGCGACGGTTTTGCCAAGGCCTTCGGCGTGCAGTACACCGACAAGGAAAACAAACTCCAGTATGTCCATCAGACTTCCTGGGGCATCTCCACCCGTCTCATCGGCGCTATCATCATGACCCACGGCGACAACGAAGGCCTGGTTCTGCCTCCGGCCATTGCGCCCATCCAGGTGGTCATCGTGCCGGTGGCCGCCCACAAGCCCGGCGTGCTGGAAAAGGCCGCCGAGATCGCTGAAACACTGAAACAGGCCGGCCTGCGGGTCAAGCTGGACGACAGCGACCAATCCCCCGGCTGGAAATATGCCCAGTACGAGATGAAGGGTGTGCCCCTTCGTCTGGAAATCGGGCCCCGGGATATTGAAAACGGCAACTGCGTGCTGGTTCGCCGCGACAACCGGGAAAAGACTGTGGTGGCTCTGGACAATCTGGTGGAGAGCACCCAGCAGATGCTGAAGGACTTCGCCAAGGCCATCTACGAAAAGGCCAAGGCCAACCTGGAAGGCAACATCACCCCGGCCCACAACATCCAGGAAATGAAGGACATCCTGCAAAAGCGGGTTGGCTTTGTCAAGGCCATGTGGTGCGGCGACGAGCACTGCGAAGAGGTCATCAAAAACGAAACCGGCATGCCCTCCCGCTGCATCCCCTTTGAGCAGGAGCACATCGACGATGTGTGCCCCGTCTGCGGCAAGCCTGCCAAGTATATGGTGATCTTCGGCATCGCCTATTGATCCCTCAAAAAAGCAGAAAAAGCGCCCGGATGTTCCGGGCGCTTTTTTGGGCGTTTTGCATAAAATCTATTTTCCTTCCCAAAATAAGAAACAAACGGCCTTCGGCCTGCGTCTAAAAGAATACTGTGACAAAAGGAAGGATTTTATCTATGAAACGATGGCTGGCGCTTTGCCTTTGTGCCCTTTTCGCTTTTCCTCTGTGGGGATGTGCCCAGAAGGAGAGCAGCACCGATCAGACCCCCGATCAGCTTCTGGAGAGCATGAAAACCGCTGTGGGAGAAGAAAATCTTCCCATGCTCCAGGCGGGAGACGAGACTTTGCTTGAAAGCTTCTACGGTCTTTCTCCCGATGACCTCACATACTACGCCTGGGAATTTGCCGCAATCAATGTGCGGGCCGATGAATTTTTTGTGGCTCAGGTAAAAGAGGGCCGCATGGACGCTGTGCGCAGTGCCATTGAAAAACGGCAGGCCGATCTGGAAAGCACCTGGAAGCAGTATCTGCCCGAGGTATATGACACGGTGAAAGACAGCCGCACCGTGGAAAAAGGGGATTTTATCCTTTATGTGGTCTCTCCCCAGGCCGATGAGGCCGTAGCGGCTTTTGAAAAGGCATTCTGACCGGCGGGCCGGAAACCCCGGCCCCTTCTTTTTTGAAAAAATCCAAGTAGGAGCGTTGGAGCGATGGTTTTCAGCAGCATACTCTTTTTGTTTCTCTATTTGCCCCTGACTCTGGGCATCTATTACATAACCCCCCGCCGGTGGCGGAACCTGGCCCTTCTGGTTCTCAACCTGATCTTCTATGGCTGGGGTGAGCCCATTTATGTGCTCATCATGATCTTTTCCATTCTGGTGGATTACAGCCACGGCCTGCTCATTTCCCGCCACCGGGAAAACGACCGGTTCTGCCGGAAAGTGGTGGCCAGCTCGGTGATCATCAACCTGGGGCTTTTGGTCTTTTTCAAGTACTATGACTTTATCGTCACCAATCTTCGGGCTGTGTTCCCCGCCCTGAGTTTTCTGGAGCCCCTTGGTCTGGGTCTGCCCATCGGTATCTCTTTCTACACCTTCCAGACCATGTCCTATACCATCGATGTTTACCGGGGAGACGCCCATGCTCAGAAGGACATTGTATCTTTCGGCACCTTCGTCACCCTGTTTCCCCAGCTCATCGCTGGCCCCATCGTCAAATATAAGGATGTGGACGACCAGCTGCGGGAGCGCCGGGAAAATGTGGAGCAGTTTGCCCAGGGTGTGCAAACCTTTGTGTGCGGCCTGGGGAAAAAAGTCCTGCTGGCCAACAACATCGGCGCCTTGTGGGAAATCTATAAAAATATGGACCCCTCTTCCCTTTCGGTGCTGGGAGCCTGGTTGGGCATTCTGGCCTTTGCCTTCCAGATCTATTTTGACTTCTCCGGCTATTCCGATATGGCCATCGGCCTAGGGCGGATGCTGGGCTTTGAGTTCAAAATCAACTTCGACTATCCCTATATCTCCCGGAGCATCACCGAATTCTGGCGGCGCTGGCACATCTCCCTCAGCTCCTGGTTCCGGGAATATGTGTATATCCCCCTGGGCGGCAACCGGAAAGGCCTGCTGAAAACCTACCGGAACATCTTCGTTGTGTGGATGCTCACCGGCATCTGGCACGGCGCTTCCTGGAACTATGTGTGCTGGGGTCTGTTCTTCGCCCTGCTCCTGATGGTGGAAAAGGCTTTCCTCCTTTCCCTTCTGAAAAAGGCTCCTGCCGCTTTGGGGCATGTCTACACCCTGTTCCTGGTGCTCATCAGCTGGGCCTTGTTTGCAAATGAAGATATTTCCCGGGCCTTCGGCTATATCGGCGCCATGTTTGGCGGCGGACAAGGGCTGTGGGACAGCGCCAGTCTGTACCGGCTGGTCTCTTACCTGCCGCTGCTGCTGATTCTGGTCCTTGCCAGTCTGCCTTTGGGCAAAAAACTTTGGCTGCGGCTCAAGCCCTCCCATCGGTGGGGCGCGGCCATGGCCCTGTGTTTTCTGGGGCTTTTGCTGTCCACCGCCTATCTGGTGGACGCCTCCTATAACCCCTTCCTCTATTTCCGCTTCTAGGAGGATCGATTTATGAGCAAAAAACAATCCATTGCCCTGTGCGGGCTGTTCGTCCTTTTCATCCTGGTGTGCGCCGTGCTCAACCTGTGCTGGCCCGACCGGGAGTTTTCCCCCATGGAAAACCGCACATTGGCCCAGCGGCCGGACTTCTCCTGGAAGGGCCTTTTCTCCGGCGAGTGGACCCAGGACTTCGAGACCTACCTCACCGATCAGTTCCCTCTGCGGGATACCTGGGTAGGGCTCAAATACATCTGCGAGCGGGCCATGCTCAAGCAGGAGAACAACGGCATCTATTTTGCCGGA
>JAHZHY010000033.1:0-1298 GCA_019420045.1 Clostridiales bacterium | reverse complement strand
ATCGCCCGGTTTGATCCCCCGGACGAAACCCGGGTGGAACAAAACTTCACTGCCGTTGACGCCCTGGCTCAGAACACCGGCCTGCCCACCCGTTTTATGCTGGTGCCCACCAGTGCGTACATCTACCAGGATGAGTTGCCTGCAAACGCCCCCAGCTATGACCAGCAGCAGCTTCTGGATCGAGCTTCTCAGCTGCAACAGGCGGAGAACATTCCGGTGGCCCAGGCTCTTCTGGACGCCCGGGAGGAATACATCTACTACCGCACCGACCACCACTGGACCACAAAGGGAGCTTATCTGGCCTACGAAGCCTATATGAAGGCCGCAGGACGGGAAGACGAGATTCTCACTCAGGAAGAGCTGGATGCCGTCAAGCAGGAGACCCCGGACTTCTATGGCACTCTGTACAGCCAAGCGGGAGCACGCTTTTATGAGCCGGATACCATCACCTGGTATGATTTCCCTGGTCTGACCATGGAGCAGCCCAATAAGGAGCCCACCTCCATCTACGACCGCTCCTATCTGGATCAGAAGGACAAATACTCCCTGTTCTTCGGCGGCAACCCGCCGGCCCTCACCATCCGCAACGAAAACCCGGAAGCTCATGGCACCCTTCTGGTGGTCAAGGATTCCTTTGCCAACAGCCTGCTTCCCTATCTGGCGGAAAGCTACGCCGAGATCCATGTGTTTGACCCCCGGTACAACCGCATCCCCATCAGCGAATACGCCGCCCAATGCGGCGCCGACGAAATCCTGGTGCTCTATCAGACCGGAAACTTTGCCGAAGATGTGAATGTGGGACTGCTCAGCCGCTAAAATCAAAACAGCAAAAAGGCCGCACCAAAAATTGGTGCGGCCTTTGTTTTTCTTTAGCCTTGGGGAACTTCCACTTTCATTTCCCCGTAGAATTTACCCTTGTCTCCCACTTCCACATAGCCGGTGTAAGTGGCCGATTTTTCATCGGTGGAAATGTCTCCGGTCACCGACTGGCCCGTCACCGCTTTGTCGTCCCGGGGCAGCAGCCAGATGTCTTTCAGACTGCCCTGCTCCTGGGAAGTGATCAGGCCGGTGGCCTGGTTATAATATACGGTGCCTTCCAGGGTGAAAAAGACCCAGGGGCCATCTTCCCCGGTGCTCTGACCAAAGACAGAGGTCTGCTGCACCTGGCCCTCCTGGGCCTTCACTGTCTCATGCCAGGCTTTTGCGGCATTTTCCAGCACATAGCTTTGCACTTTGCCCCATTTTTCCGCCTTGGCCCAGTCCTGGGTGTCCTCCATCACCTTCTGGGTGATGTCCTC
>JAHZHY010000330.1 GCA_019420045.1 Clostridiales bacterium | reverse complement strand
GCGCTCTCCCAGCTGAGCTATACCCCCATATTTTGTTTTCAGCGCTGTCTCTTGACTGCTTGCTTATAATACCACAGGATTTTCCCATTGTCAACGATTTTTTAAACATTTTTCTTACTCTCCCAATCCTTCCAACATTCTGAGCAAATCACACACTTTCCTTTTTCATTGATCACCTCTTGTCAAAACCATAAAGCAATGCTAAAATAAAAACATATTTTTTGATTTGTTTTTATTATGAAAGGAGGTCAGCACCATGCCCAGGGTGGCCTATTCCCTGGAAGAAAAACAGCGGCTGCGGCAGGAACTGGTGGCCGTAGCCCTGGAGCTGATGGCCAGACAAGGCATCCAGCACACAACGGTGGAGCAGATCTATCAGAAGGTGGGAATCTCCCGCAGCTTTTTCTATTCTTTTTTCCCCACCAAGGAGGATCTTGTGGTGGAAGCCCTCTATCTCCAGCAGCCCCGGATCCTGGCTTATGCCAAAAAACTGATGGAAAACCCCATTCTTTCCTGGAGCCAGGGCGTGAGCACCTTTCTCCGCTCCTGCTGCTATGGGGAACAAAACGGCATCGCCGTGCTGACCATCGAAGGCCAGCAGCATATTTTCCGCCGGCTGTCCCCGGAAAGCTGTCAGATCTTCCGGCAGAAGCAGGCTCATCTGTTCGGCAAGCTCCTGGAATGTTTTGGCGTTCCCGCCGGTCCCAGTCATGTGGCCTTGTTCACCAATCTTTGCCTGACGCTGATGGTCATCCGCCGGGCCATCCCCCAGACTCTTCCCCTTCTGGTGCCTGAGGCCGCCGATGAAACAGCCGATTTTCAGATCCAGGCAATCGTCCGTTTCCTGGATGAACTGCGTCAGTGATCCCCTTTTCCGCCTCTGTTCTGAGGCGGAAAAATTTCACCCATAATAAATACAAAATCAAAAATTCATCTTTATTTTAGGAGGAAACATCATGGGACTGTTCAGCAAACTTTTCAAAGGGCCGGAAATCGACATGGAGAAAAGCCGGCAAAATGCCGGGAAGATGCGGGCGCTGTTTGACCAGGTGGTGGAAAACGGCAGTTCCTATCAGCTGATCTTCGGTTACACCGAGGATGTGAGCCGGTTCAACTATGGTTTTGTCCATGGAAGCAAGACCAAAATCGGCAACCTGATCGTGGGATGGAACGAAGAAACCCAGACCATTGTGGTGGTGCCCACTGTGCCCGATCTGTCGGGCTGTGGCGACCCCACCTATTACCGCCGCTCGGAAATCCTCAAGGCCTACCGGAACAAATACCCCACCGATGCCTTTATCATTTATCCGGACAAGCGGAATTATATCGGCATCAATGCCTATGACTGGCTGGAAGATGAAAAGCTCTATGTCTATGTGTCCCAGGAAAAGGAACTGGCGGCCTTCACCGACTTTTTCCTCCACCGTTTTGCCACAAAATGACCATACTCTCTTTGTTCCAGCAGGCCGGAGCGATTTTTCTTCTGCTTCTTTTCCTTTTTCTTCTGGGGAATCTGTGGTTTCATCTGGTGGAAGGCCTTTTGAAAAAAATCAAAGGCATCCTTTTCCCCAAAAAGGAAGTCCCCTGGCATACTCTACCCAAGGAAGAGCAGGAGAGCGAAGACTTGCAGGACCGATAATCAGGATCAAAAATGGTGCAATCTGCACCTGAATCCAAAGAAGGACCGCCTGGAAGCGGTCCTTCTTTGTTCTATTTCCGGCGGACCCATTTACCCCTCGATCTGTCAATCCATTCCCTGGTGCCGCTCTATCGGACCGAAACCGCTGCATCTTTTCTCTCTCATTATAGTAAATAGTAATAGGAGAAATCCATTTCAATCCTTCTTTTCCAATTATTATAAACAGGCAAAAAAGCCTTTCACAGGCTGTCACATCTTTCTCTCCTTTTCCATAGGATAAAAGGAGCCCAGCCACAACACAAAGCCATACCAACGAAGGAGCGGAAGCAATCATGGGAATGCCTGTTATTTCGTCCAGCAACATCACAAGATCCCAGGCCATCACTGACATCATCCAGTCGGTGGCTTTGGAAGAGGCCGCCCTGTCCCACATCCTCAACGCCGAAGGCGAAAAGATCCAGAAGATGGTGGCCATGGCCGATGCCACCCCGGAGATTCTGCTGCA
>JAHZHY010000329.1:2426-5165 GCA_019420045.1 Clostridiales bacterium | reverse complement strand
GGGCACCGGCGCACACCAAAGCGCCGCCCCACAAAGCCACCCGGGGCAGCAGACGATGAGTGTGAAAGGGCACGCCCCTTTTTTTGACGATATGCACCGAGCACATCATCCGGCGGGTGAAATGCCGCAGCTGCCGAAAGCCCTGGATGCGTACGGTGGCCTGCACCACATCGGGGGCCAGACGGCGCACATCCCAAAAGGCGATGTCATTCTGGGCACAGAGATTGAGGAAGCGCTCAATGGCCGCTCCCCGAATCTCCACCCGCACCCAGCCCCGCACATAATTGATCAGCCCAAGAAGCATCAGTCATCCCTCACGATCGGATAAATTCCACCGCGGCCACCTGGCCCCGGATGTGCAGCGCCCCCTGGCTCATGGCCCCCAGACGCAGATCCATGCCCCGGATTTCCACCGTCACATCCCGGGCCGCCACCCGGATGCGCTCATCGGTGTATTCCAGCACCCCATGGTGGCGCTCCAGCAGCACCTCCCGGGGGCTGCATTCCAGTTCCGGGATATCCAGCACCGTAGAGGCGGACAGCTCCAGCTCTTCCGCTGCACGGGCCAGGCACTCCCGCAGGCTCTCCTGCCGGGGCCGGGGCTTTTTCCATTTTTTCTTTTTCATCCATTCACCCCGCTTTTGCTCATTTGCCACCTATTCCTATGCGCCAAAGGTGCTATTTTTGCCTGTCCCCCTCATATATCTCAGCGAGGTGAAGCCGCTATGAAAAAAAATCTCCTTTCTCCCCTTCTTGCCATTCTCCCCGATATGGGGCTGTGTCTCTTTGCCTATGGCCTTTTGCGCTATGGGCGGGAAGCCTCGGAAAGCCTGCGCCAGGGGCTCTCCCTTTGTGCTCAGGTGCTCATCCCCTCCCTGTTTCCCTTTTTCGTCCTCTCTGGACTGATTGTGCGCACCGGCGCTGCCGCCAAATGCGGACGGCTGCTGGAAAAACCGGTAAAAGTCCTCTTCCGTCTGCCCGGCGTCTGCGCCCCGGCGTTTGCTCTGGGACTGCTGGGCGGATACCCGGTGGGGGCCAAAACCGCCTGCGCCCTTTATGAACAGAAACTGTGCTCCCGGGAGGAAACCCAGCGCCTTCTGGCTTTCTGCAACAACTGCGGCCCGGCATTCATCCTGGGCGTGGCGGGCCTGGCCGTCTTTCACAGTCTCCAGGCCGGACTTCTTCTCTGGGGCTGCCATGTGCTGGCCAGCCTTTGCACCGGCCTGCTCTTCCGCTTTTACGGTTCTTCCTCTCCCCGCTGTCTTTCTCCGGTTTCCTCGGAAAAATCCATGCCCTTCAGCCACGCATTGGTGGAAAGCGTCACCTCTGCCATGTCCTCCTTGCTCAATGTGTGCGCCTTTGTCCTCTTTTTCGGCTTGTGCATCGGCCTGCTGAATCAGATGGGGATTACAGGGGTCCTTCTCTCACTATTGGAAAGATTGGGCGTATCCCGGGATTTTGCCGCGCCGATTCTGTCCGGGTGTCTGGAAATGACTACTGGCATCTGGGGGCTTTCGGAAGCGGAGGGAACCCTGGCTCTTCGTCTTTCCGCCGCCGCCTTTCTCCTGGCCTTCGGCGGGCTCAGCGTCCATTTCCAGTCTCTGTCTTTTCTCACCAGCAGCGGCCTTTCTGCCGCCCCTTATTTTATAGGAAAAATCACCCATGGCGCATTGTCCGCCCTGTTTACCTACATTGCCGCCCTGCGCCTTCCTGCCCAGACTGCGGCGGCCAGCGGCCTGTTCTTCCAGGCATCCCCCTCCCCCCTGTCCCCCCTGTCCATTTTTCTCCTTTCCAGCCTTCTTTGCCTGATTCTTTGGCTCCTCACCGGCCTGAGACGGGGAAAATGGAGAAAAAACCATTGTCACAACCCTGGCAAACCGGTATAATAGAACAAAGACAGGGTAGAATAGCACAAACCGGAAGGAGGAAAAGCCTATGCTCTTTGACCCTGAGATCAAGCGCTGCTGCGCCTTTTGCGAGCACTCCTCCGATCTGGATGACCGGCTGGTGCTTTGCAGCCTGAAAGGTCCGGTGGATTTTGATTTCTGCTGCCGCCATTATCGCTATGATCCTTTGCGCCGCATTCCCCGGCCCCCTGCAAACCCTTCCCAAAAGAAATTTACCAAAGAAGATTTTGAACTGTAAACGAAAAAGCCGCCTTTTCAGGCGGCTTTTTTCTGTTTCTTCTATTTTTCCCGGGCCTTTTCCAAAGCATGGCCCAGGGCTCGGTTCTTGCCCCTGTGGCTTTTCTCCAGAATCTGATCGATCTGCTGCTTCACCTGCCCCACCTGGGCGCGCAATTCGGCAGCGGAAATGCGCAGCGCACCATGGCCCAGAATGATCACCTGCTCCAGGTTGTCCGAAGTGGCTACCTGCACCTTGTGATGCCGGGCGATGGAATAGGTGGTTTTTTCAATATAGCTGTCTGCCGTTTCCGCTTCCTTGGTGTACACCACATGGATGTTATGGTACCGGCTGACGCTTCCCAGATTCCCCGGCACTTTATAGGCATCAAAAACCAATATCACATGGTTTCCCCGGTAGCCCTGGTAATTGCTCAGGATATCCATCAAAATCTGCCGTGCGGTGTCCATGCTCTTTTGGGCGATGGTTTTCAGTTCATCCCAGGCGAAGATGATGTTATAGCCGTCCACCAGCAGATATTCCTCCCGGCGGGTCAATCCCGGACCGGAAAGGGTCTGCCGCACTGCTGGTTTTTCCTCCGGTTCCTGTTTTGGC
>JAHZHY010000329.1:0-2416 GCA_019420045.1 Clostridiales bacterium | reverse complement strand
TGCGGCTTTTTGGCCCGACTTTCGAAATCCCGGCGGCGGATGGGGCCATAGGTCCGTTCATAAATGGCCATCAGCTCTTTATCCTCTTCCAAAAAACCGGTATACCGGGAAACCGCTGGGGCGGCCGGAGCAGCTTCCACCACTTCTTCCCGCTTCTTCTCCAAAAAAGAGGGCAAGTGCATATATTCCGGCACCTGATCCCATTTGACGGCAAAGCCTGCCCCATGGGCGCAGAACACCGAATCCGGGCTGTTTTCCAGATCCCGCTGGGGATCGTAGCCCATCTCCTCCACCACCTGCTGCTGATCGTGACAGGGAGCATATCCTCCCAGAGCCAGAGAAAGGCGGCCCTGGCCTTTGGTGTAAGCCGTCACCTGGGCTGCATAGTCCCCTAAGGCAGATACCGGCGCCCGGCCGATGAGCACGGTCTCTTCCCCCTGACTTTCCGGCGGCGACACCACGCCACCCATCCGCTGGATGTCGGCCATGGCCCGCCCCACCGATCCAGAAGGCAGCTCCAACCGCAGATCATACCAGGGTTCCAGCAGCACGCTTTCAGCCTGCATCAGCCCTTGCCGCACTGCCCGATAGGTGGCCTGGCGGAAGTCGCCTCCTTCGGTATGTTTCTCGTGAGCCCGGCCTCCCACCAGGGTGATTTTCATATCGGTGATGGGAGAACCGGTGAGCACTCCCAGATGGGTCTTTTCCTCCAGATGGCTGAGCACCAGCCGCTGCCAGGAACGCTCCAGCACCTCTTCCGGACACTGGACATCGAACACAAGGCCGCTGCCCCGCTCTCCCGGCTCCAGGATCAGATGTACTTCGGCATAGTGGCGCAGAGGCTCATAATGCCCTACCCCTTCCACTTTGTTTGCGATGGTCTCTTTATATACGATATTCCCCTGACCGAAAGACACTTCCATGGAAAACCGCTGGGCGATGACCTTCTGCAAAATTTCCAGCTGCACCTGCCCCATCAGTTGAATGTGAATCTGCCGCAGCTGTTCGTTCCACACCAGATGGAGCTGAGGGTCCTCTTCTTCCAACTGACGCAGCTGGGAAAGAGCAGTATGAGGGTCTTTGTCCGGCGGCAGGATCACCTGATAGGTGAGCACCGGCTCCAACACCGGCAAAGTGCTTCCCGCTTCAGCCCCCAGACCCTCTCCGGCCCAGGTGCGGCTCAGCCCGGTGACAGCACACACCGTTCCCGCCGGGGCCTGGTCCACCGTCTGGTACCGGGCGCCGGAATAAATGCGGATCTGATCCACCTTCTCCTCCCAGGGTTCCTCTCCTGCCCGGCCCTTGCCGGAGAGAAGAGCCTTGACCCGCAAAGTCCCCCCCGTCACTTTCAGATAGGTCAACCGGGCCCCTTGAGGGTCCCGTCCGATCTTATAAACCCGAGCGGCAAACTCCCGGCCATAAACCCGTGGAGTCGTATACCGTTCCAGTCCTTCCAGAAGTTCTGTCACCCCTTGCAGCCGGAGAGCCGAACCAAAATAACAGGGAAACAGCTTCCGCTGGGCAATCAGATTGGATAGATCCTCCTGTTCCAGTTTTCCCTTTTCCAAATAGGCGGCCATGGTGTCCTCATCACACAGCGCCGCTTCTTCCCACAGCTCTTCCGGTGGGCGGTGGGGATCAAAGTCTACACAGCCACCGTCCAGCTGACGGCGCAGCTGCTCCATCAGGCTCTGCCGGTGCGTGCCGGGCAAGTCCATTTTATTGATAAAAAGGAATGTGGGAATGTGATACCGGCTCAAAAGACGCCACAGCGTGCGGGTATGGCTCTGCACCCCATCGGTGCCGCTGATGACCAGCACGGCATAATCCAGCACACTGAGCACTCGCTCCATCTCGCTGGAAAAATCCACATGACCAGGGGTGTCCAGCAAAGTTACCGACCTGTCTCCCATCTGGAAAATAGCCTGTTTGGAAAAAATGGTAATCCCCCGCTGTCGTTCCTGTTCCTCGGTGTCCAGAAACGCGTCCTTGTGATCCACCCGCCCCAGCCTTTTCAACTGGCCGCTTTGATACAGCATTCCCTCTGACAGAGTGGTTTTCCCCGCGTCCACATGGGCCAGAATCCCAACGCAAACCGAATCCATAATATGTCATCACTTCCAATGTCTCATGCATTTTATTTATTTTTATTATGGCAGGTTTTTTTCTTTTCTTCAATCGTTATCTTTTGAACAAACAAATACCGTCCGGTCCATCTGAACCGGGCGGTAAGAACATTTTCCTATTTTTGCAGCTTTTTGATTTCCTTCAAACAACGCTGCATAGCGGTCTCACCGGACTCGATCTCAATATCCGGGTGGGTTCCTTCCAGGTCGTTGCAGGTTCCGTCCTCATTGAGGAAGTAGAAGGCCCCGAACCGCACCAGCATGCCGCAGTTGGGCATGGGAGCGTACAT
>JAHZHY010000328.1 GCA_019420045.1 Clostridiales bacterium | reverse complement strand
AAAGGGTTTTACCCGTCTATGAAAAACCCCCGGCTCCGCCGGGGGATTATTATTCGCAAGAAAATGCAGTAGTTTACTACACAAAATTGTAATGATAAATTTGGAATGCTTGTGAAAGCGTGCAAAAATACCCTGATAGAACAGGATGAATTTCATAAAAAATAGAAATGTGTGTAAAAGATATGAAGAAAACTTTATGGAATTTATACCAAGAGTGGCTTTATATTTGGAAATAAAATGGACAAATTGAATAAAAATAGGTGCGCGGAAGTTGCGTAGGGGGATTGCGGGAAGGAAGGGAGAGTGCATATAATAGGTTATACCACTTGCAGCCAGCCCACTGCGAAAGAGTATTCCGGCGCGGAGGGCACCGCGCATATGATGAAAGAGGTGAAAGGCATGAGTAACAGAAGAAAGCGTTTGGTTAGTGTATTGGCTCTTCTTACCATGACAGTAGGATTATTTGCTGGCGTGGCTGGATGCAAAAAGGACGAAGGCAATACCAAAGGCGGAGCCAAGGATACCATCGTCATTGCCACTATGAGCGAGACCCCTTCTCTCACACCCAATGAGCATAACGCTGTAGCTGGTGGCTATATGAATCTTCTGACTTACGAAGGCCTTTTGCGGCGGGGCATGGATATGAAGCCGAAACCCTGCCTGGCGGAAAGTTATGAAGCCATCAGCGATACTGAATGGGAGTTTAAGATCCGTAAGGGTGTTAAATTCCATACTGGCGAAGAAATGACAGTGGAAGATGTAAAGGCCTCTTTGGACTGGGCCCAGAACTTCCCGCTGATCAAGACCAGTACAGAGAATATCAAGCAAGTGGACATTGTGGATGATGAAACCATTAAGATCACCACTTTTGAGCCGTGTTCGATCATTCTGGACAATCTTACGGGAACTGCCAATGCCATTGTTCCTAAAAAGCTGATTGATGCAGGTAATAACTTTAATGAAAATCCCATCGGCACCGGTCCTTATGTGTTTAAAGAGTGGAAGATGGGCGATAGCCTTTCCTTTGAAGCTTTTGACGATTATTGGGATGGAGAAGTAAAAATTAAGAATATGATCTGGAAGATCATCCCCGAAGGTTCTTCACGTACCATCGCTCTGGAGGCTGGCGAGATCGATTTTATCGTTGAAGTGGAGCAGATGGATATTGATCGTATAAAAGGCAATAAAGAACTTGCTGTTTATGATTATGAAGCCACAGAGTTGAACTTCATGCAGATGAATCACGAATATGGCTATTTTGGAGATCCGTTGGTTCGTCATGCTATAAATTCCGCAATTAACAAAGAAAATGTAGTAACAGTAGCATTGAACGGACTGGCTACGCCAGCCAAGGGGCAATCGCCGAAAAACTTGATTGGCAGCTATGACGACAATGCAGATGAGTACAATGTGGAAAAGGCAAAGGAATATTTGGAGCAATCTGGAGTCGATCCTTCTGCTATAACTTTCTCTATTATTTGCTCCAATGACATGAAAAAGCGAGCCGGCGAAGTGATCCAGGCTGATCTCAAACAGATTGGCATTGATTGTACATTGGAATCCATGGATTTGGCTACATATTTGTCCACCACAACAGAGGGCAACTTCAGTGCTTGTATTGGCGGTTATAATACCACAGACCAGTTGATTTTCTGTAAAGGTATGTTCCATAGTACTTCTATTGGAGGCTCCAATCGTTCTCGACTGCAAGATGAAAAGGTTGATAGCTTGATTGAAAAAGCTATGGTGACCTTGGACGATAAAGAACGGCAAGAAGTTATGGAAGAACTGAACGAATACCTGAATGAAATTTGCGTGCTGGTTCCTCTTTGGCAGCAAGTGTCGATTCGGGCTTATGATGCCAAGCTGAAAGGCGTAGAAATCAACGCGGTCGGTAATCTGTATTTCCAGGATTGCTATTGGGAAGAATAATTGTTAGATGAGAAAAAGAGCCAAAAGAACAAATGAAAAAATCCCGGGAGATTTTCTCTCCCGGGATTTTTTGTAGTCTTTCCGGAGAAAAAAAGAAAAAATATCGGCGTGACAGAGAAAAAAGAGCGCAATAATTACAAATCTATAAAAGAAAATTGAAAATTCGAGAAAAGCAATAAAGTTTGTTAAAGATGCAACGAAAACCAGAAAATTCCTAGGGCAAAGTATACAAAAAATCGAAGATAGTTAGGGAATCAAAGTAAAGTAAATGAGATATTTTGCATAAAAGAAAGCGGCTAAGTTGGGGAAATATCACGAAAAGGTGCACAAAAAACGCCTTGCTATTTTAAAATTTTTATTGAATATTTTATGAACATCGCTTATAATGCAATCATCCGGTGAACCTGCCCGCGGAGGAGAAAGCCGGGAAGGCGGCAAAGACCGTCAAACAATGTTACATGAGGTGAAACATTATGAGAAACAGAAAACTGCGTCTGCTAAGCCTGCTTCTGGCTACAGTGATGCTGCTGGGTCTGCTGGCTGGTTGCTCCAGTAACGGCGGCGGCGACAAAAAAGGCAGCGAGGGCGGCAAGAAAGACAGCATCGTCATCGCTACCATGAGTGAGACTCCTTCCCTTTCTCCCTTTGACCACAACGCTACAGCCGGTAGCTACATGAACCTGCTGACTTACAGCACCCTGTTCAACACCGATGAAGAAATGAATCCCCAGCCCAACCTGGTGGAAAGCTACGAAAATACCAGCGAGACCGAATGGGTCTTCAAGCTGAAGCAGGGCGTTAAGTTCCACAACGGCGACGAGATGAAGGCCGAAGATGTGGTTGCTTCCATCGAGTATGGCAAGACCTGCGCCGAAGTCAACCTGTACAACCAGTGTGTTGACACCATCGAAGCTGTGGATGAGTACACCATCAAGATCACCACTCCTGGCCCCTCCGCTGTTCTGCTGAACCACCTGTGCCATCACGGCAACGCCATCGTTCCCAAGAAGCTGCTGGACGAAGGCCATGACTTTGCCTCCGATCCCGTCGGTTCCGGCCCCTACAAGCTGGTTGAGTGGAAGCGGGGCGACAGCGTGGAATTCGAAGCCTTTGCCGATTACTTTGACGGCGAAGCTCCCATCAAGCACATGACCTGGAAGATCATCCCCGAAGGCTCTTCCCGTACCATCGCTCTGGAAGCCGGCGAGATCGACTTTATCGTGGAAGTGGAAGCCATGGACTATGACCGTCTGGCTGGCAACGATGAAGTGGCTCTCTATGAGTATGACGCTACCGAGCACAACTGGATGATGCTGAACAACGAAAAGCCCGGCCTGGATAACGAACTGGTTCGTAAGGCTATGGACTGCGCCGTTGATAAGGAAAGCGTTATCGCTGTTGCCCTGAACGGCATGGGCACTGCTATCTACTCCCAGGCTCCCAACAACATGCCTGGCGCCAGCGAAGAGAATGTGAATTCCTTCGATCCTGAGCAGGCCAAGAAGTATATGGATGAATCCGGTGTGGATCCTGCTTCCATCGAGATGAGCATCATCTGCTCCAACGATACCAAGAAGCGTGCTGCCGAGGTTATTCAGGCCAACCTGAAGGACACTCTGGGCATCAACGCCACCATCGAGAGCATGGACCTGGCCACCTACCTGTCTGTCACAGGTGAAGGCAACTACACTGCTTCCATCGGCAACTACACCTCCAGCGACATGGTTTCCTTCCTGGTTGGTGTGTTCCACTCCAAGTCCATCAACGGTTCCAACAAGACCCGTCTGAACAATCCTGAAGTGGACGCCCTCATCGACAAGGCTTCGGCCACCATCGATGCCACCGAGAGAGATAAGGTGCTGCAGGAGTGCATCTCCTTGATCAACACCCTGACTCCTCAGGTTCCTCTGTATCAGCCTGTCAACTTCCGTGCTTACAACGCCAATCTCCAGGGCGTTGAGGTTTCTCCCAGCGGCACTCTGTACTTCGAAGATGTGAGCTGGAAATAAGTTAAAAAGTACTGCTTTGAAAGAGCTCGCGCACAGCGCGGGCTCTTTTTTTATTGCAAATTTGGGCCGGAGTAGGGAATTTTAAGGATTTTCCTTGCGTTTTGTTCATATTTTAGTAATAAATTTGAGATGATGAAAAAATCGTATAATATGCTGTGTCACATGGGCGCAATGGGGCAATAAATTAAAAAGATGCACAAAAAATTAAATGAATTGTAAATTATCCTGAGGGTGGTTTGTTTGGTTTGACCAATGTCAAAAAATAAAAATTGTACAAGATATAAAGAAAAAGTTATGTGAAAATTAGGTGAAAAGAAACAAAATGTTGCAAAGTGAAAAATATAGCATTATAATATTTAACAAATAGAAAAAGTATTTTTCAAAAACTCTTGGTGGTTCTGCCGAAAACAGGAAACCGTCACGGAAAGATAAAGATACGGTATGATTCGGCCAAGGCATAGCCTTTGTTGAAAATAATTTATGAGGTGAAAATTTATGAGAAAGAGGAAACTGCGTGCCATCAGCTTATTGCTGGCCGGCATTATGTCGGTTGGCTTGTTTGCCGGTTGTTCCAGTGACAGCGGCGACAAATCCAGCGATAAAACCGACAGCGGCGGAACCAAAGACAGCATCGTCATTGCCACCTCTGGTGAGACACCCTCTCTGTCCCCCACCGAGCACAACGCCGTGGCGGGTTCTTACATGAATCTGTTGACCTATAACACATTGTTCCGCTCCGGCATGGATCTGGAACCGGAACCCGATCTGGTAGACACATACGAGAACATTGATGAAAGCACCTGGCAGTTTACAATCAAAGAAGGGGTCAAGTTCCACAACGGTGAGACTATGACCGCCGATGATGTAGTGGCTTCCATCCAGTGGGCCCAGGGCTTTGCCGAAGTCAACCTGTACAACAGCGATATCGTTTCCATCACCAAGGTGGACGATCTCACCGTTGAAATCAAGACCGATGGCCCCGACGCCATGTTGCTGAGTAACCTGTGCCACCATGGCAACGCCATCGTTCCCAAGAGCCTGATCGACGAAGGCCACGACTTCAACACCGATCCTGTGGGCACCGGCCCGTACAAGCTGGTGGAGTGGAAGCGCGGCGACAGCCTGACCTTCGAAGCTTTTGAAGACTATTTCAAAGGCCCCGCCAAAATCAAGAACATGACCTGGAAGATCATCCCTGAAGGTTCTTCCCGTACCATCGCCTTGGAAGCCGGCGAAGTGGACTTCATCGTGGAAGTGGAATCCATGGATGCCGATCGTCTGAAGGAAAACAGCGATATCACCGTTCTTCAGTACAACGACACCAGCCACAACTGGTTGATGCTGAACAACGAAGCCCCTGGCCTGGACAATCAGAATGTGCGTCACGCCATCAACAGCGCCATTGATAAGGAAAGCGTTGTCACTGTGGCTTACAATGGAATGGCCACAGCTTCCTGGACAATGACCCCCAGCAACTTCCCCGGTACCACGGAGGAAAATGCCGATACCTATGATGTGGAAAAGGCCAAGGAATATCTGGATGCTTCCGGCGTAGATCCTTCTTCGGTCACCTTCTCCATCATCACTTCGGATGACACCAAGAAGAGAGCCGCCGAAGTGATCCAGGCCAACCTGAAGGAAATCGGCATTGAGTGCACCATTGAGAGCATGGACCTGGCCACATACCTTTCCACCACAGCAGAAGGTGATTACACCGCAGCCATCGGTGGTTACACCTCCAGCAACCTGCTGAGCTATGTGGTAGGCGTGTATCACAGCTCTTCCATCAACGCTTCCAACAAGACCCGGTTGAACGATCCGGAAGTGGATGCCCTGATCGATCAGGCCAAGACCACTTTGGACGAAGAGGAGAGAGTGGCTATCCTGGAACAGCTTTCGGCCAAACTCAATGAGATCTGCTCCCAGGTTCCTCTGTATCAGCCCCTGACTCTGAGAGCGTATAACTCCGGTCTGAAGGGCGTGGAAGTCAGCGACAGCGGCACACTTTATTTTGAAGATGTGTACTGGGAGGAATAAGCTTTCGTTACAGCATAATGTAATTGAAAAATTCCTGCGGGAACTCCCGCAGGAATTTTTTGTGTTGTTAAGCAAATTATGAAAATCAGCTGAATCACCAAAAAAGCGATGTAAATGTAAAAAAAGATGGGCATAATATATATAGAAGATTTTAGAAAAAGGACAAAAAGTAGGAGATGTGGACAAATTAAGTTTGCAAAAGTTGTGTAAAGTGCAAAGAATCAGTGGGGAAGAGCTTGAAAAGCCGGGCGTTGCAAAAAGAAAAGAGAAGAGATATAATAGCTTTGCAATAAAAAATAAACAAACAGTGAACTATTTAACAATAATTTTTTAATTATTTTGTTAAATTTTCGTTTAATTTCTTGATGGTTTTCAGGAGATGAAAAAGCGATTCGGCAGGGAAATCCCTGTTGAAAATATTTTATGAGGTGAAAACACATGAGAAACAGAAAAGTTCGGCTGCTCAGCCTGCTTCTGGCCACAGTGATGCTGCTGGGCCTGCTGGCTGGTTGCTCCAGCGACGGCGGTGACAAGAAGGGCACCGGCACCAAGGGCGGCGACAAGGACAGTATCGTCATCGCCACTTCTGGTGAGACTCCCTCTCTGTCTCCCACCGAGCACAATGCGGTGGCTGGCGACTACATGAACCAGCTGACTTACAGCATGCTCTTCCGTACCGATATGGATCTGAAGCCTCAGCCCCATCTGGTGGAGAGCTATGAAAATGTGGACGAGAGCACCTGGCGGTTCAAGATCAAGGAAGGCGTCAAGTTCCACAACGGCGACACTATGACTGCCGACGATGTGGTGGCTTCCCTCCAGTGGGCCCAGGGCTTTGCCGAAGTCAACCTGTACAACAAGAACTTCGTTTCCATCACCAAGGTGGACGATCTGACTGTTGAAATCAAGACCGATGGCCCTGACGCCATGGTTCTGAGCAACCTGTGCCATCACGGCAACGCCATCGTTCCCAAGAAGCTCATCGACGAAGGCCACGACTTCAACGAAGATCCTGTGGGTTCCGGTCCGTACAAGCTGGTTGAGTGGAAGCGCGGCGACAGCCTGACTTTCGAAGCTTTTGACGATTACTTCCTGGGCGCTCCCAAGATCAAGAACATGACCTGGAAGATCATCCCCGAAGGCTCTTCCCGTACCATCGCTCTGGAAGCTGGCGAAGTGGACTTCGTGGTGGAAGTAGAAGCCATGGACGGCGACCGTCTGAAGGAAAACTCTGATCTGACTGTTATCGAGTACAACTCCACAAATGAGACCTGGCTGATGCTGAACAACGAGAAGCCCGGCCTGGACAACGAAGCTGTGCGTCACGCCATCAACACCGCCATCGACAAGGACAGCGTTGTTACCGTTGCCTACAATGGCATGGCTACTCCTGCTGTGTCCCAGATGCCCATGAACTTTGAGGGCGCTACCGAAGAGAATGCCGACACCTATGATGTGAAAAAGGCCAAGGAATGGCTGGATCAGTCCGGTGTGGACCCTGCTTCTGTGCAGTTCTCCATCATCTGCTCCGACGACACCAAGAAGCGCGCTGCCGAAGTCATCCAGGCCAATCTGAAGGAAATCGGCATCAACTGCGAAATCGAGAGCATGGACCTGGCTACCTATCTGTCCGCTACCGCGGAAGGTGACTTTACTGCTTCCATCGGCGGCTATTCTTCCAGCGATCTGCTGAGCTATGTGGTGGGCGTGTATCACAGCTCCTCCATCAACGCTTCCAACAAGACCCGTCTGAAC
>JAHZHY010000327.1 GCA_019420045.1 Clostridiales bacterium | reverse complement strand
GACGCCGGGCGCCGTTTTCCTCCGGATTCAGGGTAAAGCTGCGGCTCTTCCAGCCGCCCGCCTGTCCCGGATTTCCCTTCGGGGCAAAAGAAGGGCGGCCGCTCCCCTTTTCTTCCCGCTCATATTCCCTGGCCGGCGGGGCGTAAGAGGGACGGATGGGGGCGTGGGAATGATCCAGGCGCAGCTGGGGCTGCTCTTTTTCCTCCTGGGGCTGCTGGAACAGGGGCTTCAGGCTGGGGCGGTAGGGCTGCTTGGGCACAGGCGGCTCTTCCTCCTGCTCCTGGGGCATCTGAAACAGCACCCCATCCCCTTCCAGCGCGCTGCGCACCACCTGATAGATGGCGCTGAACACCTCCCGCTCCCGGGCGAACTTCACTTCCAGCTTGGCCGGGTGCACATTCACATCCACCGCCCCGGCAGGGACTTTCAACGAAAGGAAGCAGGCGGGGAAACGGCCGGAGGTGAGGTGCCCCTGGTAAGCTTGCTCCACGGCGGCCCCCAGCAATCTGGAGCGCACCGGCCGTCCGTTGACAAAGAACTGCTGCATGGACCGGTTGGCCCGGGAGAAGGTGGGCTTTGTGACAAACCCCATCACTTCTGCCTCCCGGGCGCCCCCGTGGAGGGTGAGCAGCTCTTTGGTGAAGGAGCCGCCGTAGATGGCGTAGAGCACCGACATCATGTTGCCGTCTCCCGGGGTATACAGCCCTTCTTTTCCGTCCTTGATGAATTTCAGAGTCAGTCCGGGATGGGCCAGGGCCACCTGCTCCGCCGCCTGCTCCACATAGGAGGCTTCGGTGGAGTCCTTTTTGAGGAACTTCATCCGGGCAGGGGTGTTGAAAAACAGGTCCTTAATGACGATGGTGGTGCCGTCGGGGCAGCCGGTCTCCTCCTGCTCTGTGATCTCGCCCCCTTCCAGGGCCAGATGCAGCCCCAGCGGTGCCGAACGGGTCTTGGTGAACAGATCCACCCGGGACACCGAGGCGATGGCCGCCAGGGCTTCCCCCCGGAAGCCCAGAGTATGGATGCTTTCCAGATCCCGCTCCCCACGGATCTTGCTGGTGGCGTGGCGGAGGAAGGCGGCAACGGCATCCTCCGGCTCCATGCCGCCGCCATTGTCGGTGACCCGGATATAGGTGACGCCGCCCTGGCGGATCTCCACCGTCACGGCATCGGCCCCGGCGTCCAGAGCGTTTTCCAGCAGCTCCTTCACCACCGATGCCGGACGCTCCACCACCTCCCCGGCGGCGATCATGTTGGCTACCTGGGGAGCCAGAACGGAAATTTTACCCATTTTCTCAGCACTCCTTGGCAAGTTTACACAGTTCGTACAAAAGGCCCAGCCCTTCGATGGGGCTGAGGGTGTCCGGCTCCAGCTTCCGCAGCCGTTCCAGCACTTCTTCCCCCATGGCGCCTCCCAGGGTCATCTGGCCTTCCGGCGCTTCCGGCTGGGGCGCCTTTTTCCGGCACTCCGCCTTTTGCTGGGGGGCCTGCTCCAGAAGGCTTTCCAGCACCTGCTTGGCCCTCTCGATCACCGAGTCGGGCAGCCCTGCCAGCTTGGCCACCTGGATGCCGTAGCTGTCGTCGGCCCCGCCGGGGACGATCTTCCGCAAAAAGGTGATGTCGTCCCCCCGCTTCTTCACCACCACATTGTAGTTCTTCACGCCGCTCACCTGGCTTTCCAGCTGGGACAGCTCGTGGTAGTGGGTGGCAAACAAGGTTTTCGCCCCCAGGGTCTTTTTGCTGGCGGCGTATTCCAGCACCGCCCGGGCGATGGCCATGCCGTCATAGGTGGAGGTGCCCCGGCCGATCTCGTCCAGAATCAGCAGGCTGCGGTGGGTGGCCTTTTGCAGAATGTCGGCCACCTCGCTCATCTCCACCATAAAGGTACTCTGGCCTCTGGTCAGATCGTCGGAGGCCCCCACCCGGGTGAACACCTGGTCGCAGATGCCCACATGGGCGCTTTTTGCCGGCACAAAACTGCCGCACTGGGCCATGACCACGATCAGGGCCACCTGGCGCATATAGGTGGATTTGCCTGCCATGTTAGGGCCGGTGATAATGGACACCCGGTCGTCCCCTTCGTCCATATAGGTGTCGTTGGGCACGAACAGCTGGTCTTCCAGCATCTTCTCCACCACCGGATGCCGCCCTTCCCGGATGTCCAGCACCCCGGAATAGTCCACCTCCGGCATCACATAGCCGTTTTTCTCAGCGGCCAGGGCAAAGGAGCACAGAGCGTCCAGCTGGGCGATGGCCCGGGCGGTGCGCTCGATGCGGTGGGCCTGCATAGCCACCTTGTCCCGCGCCTTGCAGAACAGCTGGTATTCCAGGGCGGTGAGCTGTTCCCCGGCGGAGAGCATCTGGCTTTCCAGCTCTTTCAGCTCGGGGGTGATGAACCGCTCGCTGCCGGTGAGGGTCTGGCGGCGGGTATAGTCCTCGGGAGCCATGTCCGCATAGGACTTGCTGATTTCGATATAGTAGCCAAAGACCTTGTTGTAGCTCACTTTCAGCTTGGGGATGCCGGTGCGCTCCCGCTCCCGCTGCTCGATGGCGGCCAGGGTGCCCTTGCCCCCCTTGAGCAGGTCCCGCAGATGGTCGATTTTTTCGTCAAAGCCCTCCCGCAACAGATTCCCTTCCCGCAGAGAGAAGGGCGGCTCTGTGGAGATCGCCCGGTCGATCAGGTCGGCCACATCTTCCAGGCAGTCGATCTCTTCCCACAGCTCCTTCAGGTACTGGCTGCCCCCAAAGCCCCCCAGGCTCTCTTTCACCTGGGGAATGGCGCAGGCGGTCTGCCACAGAGAGCGGAGATCCCGGCAGTTGGCGCTGCCATAGACCACCCGGCTGATCAGCCGTTCCAGGTCAAAGACCCCCCGCAGCCCTTCCAGCACCCCGTCCCGCCGGGGACGATCGGTGAGAAGGGCCTGGACGGCGTTTTGCCGCAGGGCGATCTGGGCGGCGTTCACCAAAGGCTTTTCCAGCCACTGACGGAGCAGCCGTCCACCCATGGCGGTGCGGGTGTAGTCCAGCACCCACAGAAGTGAGCCCTTCTTTTCCCCGGAGCGCATCACCTGGCACAGTTCCAGGTTCCGCCGGGCCGCCGGGTCCAGCCCCATGAACTGGGCCTTGGTGTAGACTTCCAGCCGGTTGATCTGGCGCAGGTCGTTTTTCTGGGTCTGGTGCAGGTAGGAAAGCAGTCCTCCCACGGCGCCGATGAGCATGGGCCGGCCCTCTGTGTCCTCCTGCAGCTGAGGGGTATTTTCAAAATGCTTGCCCATCCACTGCCGTCCGGCCTCTTCGGTGAAATCTGCTTCATCTCCCCGCTCGATCTGGCAGGAAAGGCGCTTTTGAAGAAAGGCCAGCACTTCTTCCTGCTCCATGGCCTTGGGGGAGAGCACCGCTTCCCTGGGCTCAAAGCGGGCCAGCTCGCTGATGACGGCGCCGGCAAGACCCTTTCCGAACATCTCGATGGCCTGGGTCTGGCCGGTGGAAATGTCGCAGAAACAAAGCCCCGCCCCATAGGTGTCGTCCCACTGGATGGCGCAGATGAAGTTGTTCCGCTTCTCGTCCAGCATGGTGCTTTCCAGCAAGGTGCCCGAGGTGATCTTCCGGATCACATCCCGTTTCACCAGGCCCTTGGCGGTGGCCGGGTCCTCCATCTGCTCGCAGATGGCCACCTTGTAGCCCTTCTGGATCAGCCGGGCGATGTAGCTTTCGGCGCTGTGGAAGGGCACGCCGCACATGGGCGCCCGCTGGGGAAGGCCGCAGTCCCGGCCGGTGAGGGTGAGTTCCAGCTCCCGGGAGGCCACCTTGGCGTCCTCAAAGAACATCTCATAAAAATCCCCCAGCCGGTAAAACAGGATGGCGTCGGGGTTCTGCTCTTTCACCGCCATGTATTGCTGCATCATGGGGGTGAGCTTTTTTGCTTCCCCCGTCTGCTTTTCTTTTGCCATGTGTCCTCCCCTTTTCCTCAGTCCTGGATCTCCCCGAAGAGGGACCAGGTGGTGTGCTTTGTCACTTTGGCCTGGACAAACTGACCGATCCGGTCCTCTCCGGCCCCTTTCAGGCGCAGCAGCTTCTGGCCCTGGGTGCGGGCGGTGAGGGGATACTCTTCATCCTGCCCCACGCCGTCCACCAGCACGGTCATGGTCTGCCCCACAAGCAGGGCGTTCTGCTCGTTTGCAATCCGGTTCTGCACTTCCAGCAGCTGCTGGAAGCGGCGCTTTTTCTCTTCCATCCGCACTTTGTCGTCGATTCTGGCGGCCACTGTCCCCTCCCGCTTGGAATAGATGAAGGTGAACAGGTTGTCAAACCGCACCTTTTCGATCAGGCTCAGGGTCTCTTCAAATTCCTCCTGGGTCTCATTGGGGAAGCCCACGATCACATCGCTGCTCAGGGTCACATCGGGCATATACTTCCGGGCCAGGTCGATGAGCTCCAGGTATTGCTCCCGGTTATAGGACCGGTTCATCTCTTTGAGCACCCGGCTGCTTCCCGACTGGAAGGGCAGGTGCAGGTGCTTGGCCGCCTTGGGATTTCTGGCCATCACCTGGAAGAGCTTTTCCGAAGCGTCCTTGGGATGGCTGGTCATGAACCGGATGAGAAACTCCCCTTCCTCCTGGCACAGCCGGTCCAGAAGATCGGCAAAATCCCAGCCTGCCTGGGTGTTTTTGCCGTAGGAATTCACATTCTGCCCCAGAAGGGTGATGTCCCGGGCGCCGGCGGCCAGCAAAGAGCGGAACTCTTTGATGATCTGCTCCGGCTCCCGGCTGCGCTCTCTTCCCCGCACATAGGGGACGATGCAATAGGAGCAGAAGTTGTCGCAGCCATACATAATGGGCAGCCAGGCCTTCACCGACCGGTCCCGGTTGGGCTCCACCCCTTCCAGGATCACCCCGGAAGCATCCCCGGAGATGTCAAAGACCCGCTTGCCCCCTTCCAGCCTGCGCCACAGAAGCTGGGGGAATTTATAGAGCACATGGGTGCCGAAGAGCAGATCCACCACAGGGAAGCTCTTTTTGATCTTTTCGGCCACCCGTTCCTGCTGGGCCATGCAGCCGCACACCGCCACGATGAGATCGGGGTTGCGGCGCTTCTGGTGCACCAGGGCCCCCACATTGCCATAGACCCGCATTTCGGCGTGTTCCCGCACGGCGCAGGTGTTGAACAGCACCAGGTCGGCCTCTTCCGGCTCATGGGTGAAGGTAAAGCCCATCTGGGCCATCATGCCCCGGAGTATTTCGCTGTCCGATTCGTTCTGCTGGCAGCCGTAGGTGTCGGTGCAGGCCACGGGCGCCCGCCCCAGCTTTTCCTGATAATACTGATGGATGCGCTGGCTGTACTCCTGCTGGCGCAAAAGTTCCTCCTGGGATACTGTCACCGGTGTTTTTCCCATGTTGTCCTCCCCTTGTTTTTTCGTCAATGCTAATAAAAAAGTATAACACCTTTCCCCTTTTTTCGCAACGGCGGCGGGGAAAAAAGGGGCATACTCCCTAGGAACGCCCCATACACTGACAGCAAGGGGGGAAGGACTGTGACAGAAAAAACAAAAAACCGGCTGTATCTGGCGGTGTGCATTGCCTGCCTGCTCACCTGCCTGCTGCTCATCGGCAGCATCTTCCGGGAGGGCCGCACCCGGCCTGGCGATGCCCAGCCTGCGCCCACAGAGCCGGAAAGCGCCCAGGGAGCCGGAACGGGAGGAGAACAGATGCTCATCACCGAGGAATATGCCAAAGAGCTTTTGCAGCAGCGTCTGCCGGAGGGTCTGCCCCTGGAAGGGCTGAATGTGCGCATCAGCCGGGAGGGGCTGGTGGCGGTGGAAGGGGAGACACAGCGGGACGGGCTGCGGGATTATCTGAAAGCCCAGGGAGTGGACCTGGGGCTGCAGGGGGAGCTGATGTTCTCCCTCCTGCCCCAGAAGATCTCCATCATGGCGGCCTTTTCCTGCCAGAGCGGGGAAAACGGACAGATGACGGTAACTCCTGCGGCCCTGGAGCTTTCGGGCCAGGAGATCGACCCCGACCTGCTGCCTTCGGAGTGGACGGGGCAGCTGTCCCGCCTGCTTTCGGGCCTTCTGTCCGAGGCCGGCGGACCTTATAGCTCCCTTTCCTTCCGGGACGGGGCCTTTGTGCTCATCCCCTAGCTTGTGAAAAAAGCGGCCAAAGCCCCTTTGGGGCGCATGAAAAAAGAGCCATTCTCCTTTGCGGCAGAATGGCTCTTTTCTTGGTTTGATTTTAGAAATACCGCTGCTCCTGGGTCTCATCGGTAAGCTCCACGCTGTAAGGAGCCACCAGATAAGCGCCTGTGGCGATCTGGGCGATGTGCCCGTCTCTGGCATAGGCGGCGCCGCTGATGAAATCGATCATGCGGCGGGTGACCTCCACCGTGGCGGCCTGCACATTGAGCACCACCGTGCGGCCGGCCTTCAGCTCGTCCACCACCAGGCTGGCATCTTCAAAGCGGTTGGTGCGGATGGATGTGATCTGGAAAGCAGCCGCCGGAGCAGGCATGGTCATCTCCTCCGTCCGGGCGCGCTCCACCTTCCGGGGCGCCAGAGCCCGGTTCTCCTCCACTTCGTATTCGTACTCGTCCTCGTAATCTTCGTCGTCATAGCCCATAAAGGACCGGATCTTATCCATCAGCGCCACAGCAGACCCTCCGTTTTATCTTCGGCCAAAGGCTTGGCCATAGGTTTTTTTCATCTTTATATGAGATTATAGCCTATTTTTCCTGGTTTGACAAGGATATTTTGTCGACTTTTCCCTGCAAAAGGCCACTTTTTTCGCCCAGAATTTCCCTTTCAAGGCAAAAACAGGCCGCAGAGCAGCACCTGATAGGGCGGCAGCCCCTCCTGGGAAAAGGAAATGGGCAGGTGCAGCACTTCCTTTGCCAGGTCCACCACCGAAAAGCCCAG
>JAHZHY010000326.1 GCA_019420045.1 Clostridiales bacterium | reverse complement strand
ATAAAGGGTAGGGCAAACTGTCCTTTTTCGTTATATAGGTTTCTCGACAGTCTGAGACGCTGGAGCAACCCGATGTCTTTGCCTTTTCTTATTTTACCGCGGCGATGATGGAGATTTCCACCAGGATGCAGTCGGCAGCCATTTTGGCCTCTACGCAGCAGCGGGCCGGCTCATGGCCATCATTGACCCAGGCGTCCCACACCTGATTCATGCTGTCAAACAGGGACATATCCTTCAGATAGATGGTGGCGCTGAGAATATGATCTTTGTCCGAGCCATACTTGCCCAGCAGATCCTCGATTTTGCCCAGCACCGCTTTGGTCTGACCCTGCACATCGGCTTCCTCCCGGCTGGTTTGGCCGCAGAGATAAATGGTGTCCCCATGGACGACGGCCCGGCTCATCCGGCCAGTGCCCTCATAGCGCTTGATTTCCATATTGATTTTCTCCTTCCATTGCATTGGATGTTTTTATTGTACCCTTCTCCGCCTTTGTTGGCAACGAAATTTTATCTCTTTCCAAATCCTTCGTCAAAATTGACATTGTATCTATGGCCTTTTTATGCTAAAATACTATAAACTGTGTGCAAATGCAAGCTTGTGATATCTTAGGAGTGATACAATGCAGAAAGTGACGAACAAGCTGGAAGAGTTTTTCTGGCTGTTCCTCTTCATCAACCCGTTCCTGGACATCGGCAATGGTCTTTTTATCATGTTGATGGAAAACCTGTACGACCGGACCTGGGAACAGATCAACCTGGCCTTTACCCCCAGCCTGCTCATCCGTATGACTGTGCTGGTGCTCTTTGGGCTCTATCTCCTACTCAGCTGGGATAAACGGGCCCTTCTGACCATCGTGCCCATTGGTGTGGTATGGGTGCTTTCGGTGGCCGGACAGATCTTCTGGCCCATGGATCAATTCAGCCCCTTTACGGATCTGCAATACATTGCCCGCTTTGGCTACAATTTGGTGGTGCTTTTTGTTTACTGGCGGGTTTTTCAGCACAAAAAACTCAACCGTGAACGGCTGCTGTATCAGATCAACCGTGTGATCACCTTTACCCTGGCGGTGCTTTCCACTTCCATTCTGGTGGCCTATGCCGCCGATATGGGCTACACCACCTATGCCGACCGGTTCGGCCTGCGGGGCACCCGGGGATTCTTCTATTCGGGCAATGACATCACCGCCGTGCTGATGGTCCTTCTGCCGGTTTGCATCTGCACCTTCCTGCTGCTGGACCGGAAAAAATGCGGCATTGTCCGGTATATCTACCAGGTCTATACTCCAGCTGCCACCATTTCCACTCTCTGCCTCATCGGCACCAAGACCGCTTTTGCCGCCGTGGGTGTGGCCGGCGTAGGTCTTTTGGGCTATTCTCTCTATCTGCTCATTCACAAAAAGCAAAAAACACCCCTGATCCGTCTGGTAATCGTGGCTTTGGCCTGTCTGGTCCTGCTGGGTATCCTGGCCCTGTTCTCCGGCAATCTCTTCGCCGACATCAGCAGTTCCTTGAACAACACCGGCAACATTGCCCGTCGGGAAGGCGTCACCACCGCTTTGCTCAGCGGCCGGCAGAACAAACTGGGATCGGCTTTCCAGGATTTCCGTGAAGGCGGAGTCTATAAATGGCTCTTCGGCATCACTCGCGGCAGCCAGAAGGCCATCATCGAAATGGATGTTTTCGAAGTGTTCTTCTATTACGGCCTGGTGGGCGCGGTCTTTATGCTGTGGCCCTATCTGAAGCTGGGATTCGGCTTTGTGCTGAAATTCATCAAGCAGCGCACCATGGTGGCCTTTGCCGTGTTCTGCAGCCTGGGCCTGTGTGCCTTCTATCTGTTCATGGCCGGACACATCCTTTTCAGCGTCACTTCCGGTTTCTATTTTTCCTTTATGCTTCTTTACGGAAAACTGCTTTATTCCGACAACTTCAAAAAGGAAGAAATCTAAAAACAGCATAAAAAAGCCCTGGAGAAAAATTGAACCGCCCCAGATTATGCGGACAGCACAAAAAAGCCTCTATGTAGGGAA
>JAHZHY010000325.1 GCA_019420045.1 Clostridiales bacterium | reverse complement strand
TGTTCTGCATCGCAAAACCTATGAAAAAACGGCTAGCATCAGATACTAGCCGCTTATTATTCACCTTACAGTAAATCTATCTGTACTTCCATTTATTAGCCCAAAGGAAATTTCAAGAGGTTCATTTTCATTTTCATATACTTCTAAAGGTAAAGTGATATAACCTCTGCATTCATATATTGTATTATCCAAAGGTTTATAATCTGGACTGACACCAAGCAAATTTGTAGCTCCCTGCACATTAAGACCATTAACATGATTTAATATGTACCAGTCAGCCCCGGTATCTTTTTTTACAAATACCGCATATTCAGTGGGAGAGCTGGTATCATTTCCGTCAAATGTATATCCATCTCCGTAAAAAACACATGGGGCGCCCATATGATCAAAATCATCGCTTATTGCAGACTTACCTATAAATTTATAGTTAAATGTAAAAGAAAGAAGGATTTTGTCTTCATTCGCTTTGATTTTAAGGCCGCCTGGATTTGTTTCACCATCTGCAAGGGGTAACATAAAATTGTCATCACACTCAGTGTTTGCTTCATTTGCGAATGTATATAGCTCATTAGTAAATTTCACATCTGTTAATGTTAATTCAAAATTGTCATTAGAAAATGTGTCTCCTATTGAAAGTGTTTGATTTTCCTGATTACTATTGCTGTCAATATTGTTATCTGTTTCATTCTTTTTACTGTTGCCAGCATCACTGTTTTTACTGCCTTCGCAAGCCGCAAGGGAGAAGCATAGAACCGCGGCCAGCAATAATGCCATCCATCTTTTCATGCTCATCATTTCCTTTCTCAATCTATCGTTTCTTTGCCCTGTATCGCACTCATACAGGAACCCTAACATGATGATACCACAATCGGAATAATGTTAAAATATGCCGGTTGCATAGTGTTCTGCATCGCAAAACCTATGAGAAAGCGGCTAGTATTAGATACTAGCCGCTTTCTCTTCGTTTTATGCGATATCCATTATTCATCAATAATAGTCGGATTTACAAAACTAATATCACTGCCTTTTGGCCTTGTAGTATGAGTTAATTTTGCAGAAACATTTATAGTATCGTCGGTCTTAAAATTACTAACCAAATCCAATGGGAATTGATATCCTACTATGATTCCTGCGTTCATGCTTTCCATATTCTCAATACCTAAAGCTTGTATTAAAAGCAACTTAGTATTATTAACAATATCTTCTTCCTCATATATAATTTTACCATTTATATCAAAGGTATCGCTTATCATATTTGCGGGTTTAACTATTAAAATATCATTGCCGTTTTCATCTTTATCTAAACTATCGAATGTACCAACAACACTTATAATGGTATTTGATTCCAGCTCCGACAATGCATCGCTTGGAAGATATACTTTCATATTCACAAACTTAAAACTACCCGCGCCAATACTAACTAATTCTAAATTATCTTTATCAAAAGGAATACAATTGCACAAGGCATAGTCACTTTCTATGCTTCTAATCTCGACAGTAAATTTGTATGGATTTCCGATATAGTTAGACTCTATTCTTGCTCTATTATCATTAAAATCATTTATAAATGTCGGTTTATCTAGTAGTTCTGCATCTGCGATTAGTTTATCTTCACTCGCACTTTCATTACCGCCGCTTGTACTCTCATTGCCACCACAAGCCGTAAGGGAGAAGCATAGAGCCGCCGCTAGTAATAACGCTATCAGTCTTTTCATGTTCACCATTTCCTTTCTCAATCTATCGTTTCTTTGCCCTGTATCGTACTCATACAGGAACCCTAACATGATGATACCACAATCGGAATAATGTTGAAATATGCCGGCTGCATAGTGTTCGGCGGAAAAAGAAGTGACGGGGCTCTCACCGGCCCCGTCATTTTTTCTTTATATCTCTTGACAAAATGCGTCTAATGGGTTAGACTCTCTCTAAAGTCTAATGCATTAGACAAACCCATGCAAAAAAGGAGGAGCCTTTATGTCCGCTCCCAAGGTATTTGAAAGCGAATACCGGTTCTGCCTGATTCTGTGGCGGAATGAACCCATCAACAGCACCAAACTGGCCAAACTCTGCAAGGAGGAGCTGGGCTGGAGCCGTACTACCACCTATACCGTCATCAAACGGCTGAGCGATCGGGGCGTGGTGAAAAACGAAAACGCCACCGTCACCACCTTGGTGAGCAAGGAGGAAGTACAGCTCAGCCAGATGGAAGAAATGATGGAAAAAACCTTTGAGGGATCGCTGCCCGCCTTCCTGGCCGCCTTTGCCCGGCGGCAGGCCCTTTCCCAGGAAGAAGAGGAAGAGATCCGCCGGATCATCGAAAAATAAAGGAGGGCGTTATGGAAAAACTGTTTTTCGCCTTGCTGAACCGAAGCATCGCCGCCAGCTTTATGGTGCTGGCCGTGTTGTTTCTCCGCCTGCTGTTCCGCAAAGGACCGCGCTGGGTCTTTTGCCTGCTATGGGGCCTGGTGGCCTTACGCCTTTTGTGCCCGGTTTCCATCCAAAGCCCGCTGAGCCTTGCGCCGGAGACGCCATCTTTGGAAGAAAGATTTTCCCCAAGCGCCGGGGAAGAGACCCTGCCGGGCACCCTTTTGACAGAGGGCGCAGATCCCGATTCCGCAGCGTCTGGGTCTCAGGCATCCCAAGGTCTGGACTGGGGCATGGTATTTTCCCGGGTGTGGGTGCTGGGCTTTGGGCTCATGCTGCTGTATGCGCTCTGTTCGCTCCTGGCCCTGCGGCAAAGGCTGACCGACGCCACCTTGCTGGGGAAGGGGATCAAAGGCAGCCAGTGGGTGTCGTCCCCCTTTGTGATGGGGCTGTTCCGTCCCACCATTTATCTGCCCTATCATCTGGATGAAGACTGCCGGAAATATGTGCTGGCCCATGAAAATGCCCACATCCGCCGGGGCGATCACTGGCTCAAGCCCATGGCTTTTCTGCTGCTTTCGGTCTATTGGTTCCAGCCTCTTCTGTGGCTGGCCTACATCTTGTTCTGCCGGGATATGGAGACCGCCTGTGACGAAAAAGCGGTAAAGGACATGGAAAAGGAGGAGCGGCGGGCCTATTCCCGGGCCTTGCTCCAGTGCAGCCTGGGGCGGCACTCCTTCACCGGGCCGCTGGCTTTCGGGGAAGTGGGGGTCAAAGAACGGGTGCGCCGGGTGATGAACTACAAAAAGCCCCAGTTCTGGCTGATTCTGCTGGCTTTGGCCGCAGGTCTGATCACCGGGGTATGCCTGCTCACCGACCGGCCGGAGCCGAAAACACCCACGGAAGCCGGGGAGATCTCCACCGTCTACATCGGCGACGCCCCCAAAACCGTGGCCGTGGCCCAGAGCCTGTCCTATCCGGAAGGGCTTTCCTACGCTTCCGTTCAGCTGCAAACCACAAAAGAGCCCTACGGTCTGACGGTCTATCTCAAAGGACAGGGCCAGGGGAGCCGGGAAGGTTTCCGAAATTGCGCTATGCAGGCATTTGACCGCATCGGCAATCTGGGGGTCATCGCCTTTTGGAGCAAATCGCCGGAACAGGAGTTGGCCCGCTTCACCCGTCAGGAGATGGAGGAAGGGGAACCCCTGGCCGATGCCGTTTCCCAGGCCATTGTGGAGCAAAACAGCCCGGGAGAGGCAGGGGAGGACCTGGTCCGCTGCGGCAGCTTTGTGGAGCTGGGCCGGGATGAATTCCTGGTGGACAGCGACCCACCCCAGGATGGCGGTCTGGTCCTCTATGGCATCGCCATGTACCAGGCCTTCTCCCGCAGCGGAGAGGGGCTGGAATCCCAGGAGGGGAGCCATATCCCGGCCATCCTCACCTTCCAGGAAGGGAAAGAAGGTTATGTGCTCACCGATTACTGGACACCCCGGGACGGCAGCTTTTATCTGTCCGACATCCAGGAGCGCTTCCCGGAAAATCTGGTGCAAAGCGCCCTGAATACCCAGGACTATGTGCTCATGCAGATGCAGGACTGCTATGCCCAGGCGATCAGCCGGGGCGGCGTCAACCCCGCCCGCCTGATCCCGGCATTGCTGGAAAAAGTGGAGTCCTCACCGGCGGCTTCCTCCGCACCGGGGGATTACATCGCCGCCCATCCCGATGAATGGGATCAGCTGCTCTATCTGGGCGATTCCACCCTGGATTATGTGTTTGACGCCTTTCTGAAAGGGGGCCAGACCGGGCTGCACGGTCAGCTGCTGCGGCAGCTCCTGGATGAGCTGGCCCCGGAAAGCGCCACCAAAACGGCGGCCAAAACCGGACAGGACTATTTTGATGCCTGGAAGGCCCATCACGAAAACATATTAAAACAAAACGGGGAAGAGTGGATGCAGCAGCACCACCCGGCATTCTGGAAAATGAAGCAAAAGTTTTAGTAAACCCAATGGACAATTTGTGTGCTTCGGGCTTTAAAACTCAGATAGATTTCATAACAAAAGAGCGGCCTTGGGGCCGCTCTTTTGTTACCTGCCACAAGACATTTTTTCCATATCGAACGGCCCGATAGATGGCTCAGAACCTATAAGGAAAATCGATTTGACTTCCGTCCCCTCTGCGCATATACCCTGTGATGGTTTGGTAATATTTTGTCAATAAACAGGAGGCAAACATGAAAAAACTCATCGCACTCATTCTTGCGGGAGCCATGGCTTTCAGCCTTGCGGCCTGCAGCGCAGACCAAGCAGGGGACAACGGTTCCGGCAACAAAAATGCTTCGTCCGGTGAAAAGGACAGCGGCGACAAGGTCATCCGGGTGGCCACTTCCGGCGACTATCTGGGCTTCACCGTCTATGACGAGGAGACAAAAGAGTGGTCCGGCTTTGAGATCGATATGTGGAACGAGATCGGCAAGCGTATCGGTTACGATGTGGAGTTTGTCCAGGAAGATGTGGCCACCGCTTTCGGCG
>JAHZHY010000324.1 GCA_019420045.1 Clostridiales bacterium | reverse complement strand
AGCTGCAAAGCCGAATCCACACAGGCCTTGACGATGACTGCCGCCTGGGGATAAGCAAGCCCCACATCCTCGCTGGCGCAGGCCAGAAGCCGCCGGGCCGCCGAGGGGATGTCCCCTGCCAGAAGCAGCCGGGAGAGATAGTAAAGGGCGGCATCGGGATCACTTCCCCGCAGGGATTTGTGGAACGCGGAAAGGATGTCGTAATGGCTGTCCCCGTCCCTGTCGTATTTGACCGCAGAGGCCTGGGTCACTTGCCGGGCATCCTCCAGGCTGACAAACAGGCTTTCGGTCTCTTCATCCTCCTGGGCGGCGGAGAACAGAAGCTCCACAGCATTGATGGATTTGCGCACATCCCCGCCGCAGGCCCGGGCGATGTGGCCGATCACCCCTTCTTCCAGGGAGATCTTGATATGGCTTTCCCGGGCGCAGAGGGAAAAGGCCCGGCGCACCGCCTGTTCCACATCTTCTACCGTCACCGGCTGAAATTCAAAGACGGTGCTCCGGCTCAGGATGGCGTTGTATACATAAAAATAGGGGTTTTCCGTGGTGGAGGCGATGAGGGTGATCTTCCCGTTTTCCATGAACTCCAACAGGGATTGCTGCTGTTTTTTATTGAAATACTGGATTTCGTCCAGATAGAGCAGCACTCCCTGGGGAGCCAAGAAAGTGTCCAGCTCATCCACAATGGCTTTGATATCGCTGAGGGAAGCGGTGGTGGCATTGAGCCGGTAGAGCTTCCGGTTGGTCTGACGGGCGATGATGCCGGCCAGAGTGGTTTTGCCCACGCCGGAGGGGCCGTAGAAGATCATGTTGGGAATATGCCCGTTTTCGATGAGGCGGCGAAGAATGCCGTCGGGACCGATCAGATGGCGCTGGCCCACCACATCGTCCAGGGATTGGGGGCGCAGCCGGTCTGCCAGAGGTTTGTCCATGTTTCACCTGTGCCGCCGCGCAGCGGCCGAAGGGGAGAAGCCCGGCGGCGCGATGATTTGCCGGATGCTTCACAACAGAAAAATTATATCTTGTTTTCCCATGTCGCGCAATGGAGAAGAGGAAAACAAAGACAGGAATCGGCAAAATAGTCTTTTCTTGTTCACATTTATCTGATATGATGGTAAAAGATTTCATGGACGGCGCAGGTAAAGCCGCCGGTTTCCCCGGAGCGGGGATGATGAGGAGTGACCCATACTATGAAAAGAATGTTGCTGCTGTATAACCCCAAAGCGGGACGGGCCCATATTGCCCGGAATCTGGATATGATCATCCAGCGATTTTCCCGAGGCGGGTATGAGGTGATCGTCTATCCCACCCAGGAGGGCCTGGGCGCCCGGGAAATCCTTCGGGGCCGGGGCGTGGAGGGGATCGATATGGTGGTTTGCTGCGGTGGGGATGGCACTCTTCATCACACCACCAACGGCCTTCTGGCCTGGGACAACCCGCCGGAACTGGGATATCTGCCGGTGGGCAGCACCAACGATTACGCCAACTCCCTGGGCCTTCCCAAGACCCTGGAAGGGGGCCTGGATGTGATCATGGAGGGCGAAACCAAGGTGCTGGATGTGGGAGATTTCGGCGGCGAGTATTTTAACTATGTAGCGGCCTTCGGCGCTTTTGCCGCCGTGTCCTACAGTACGCCCCAGAGCACCAAAAACTCCATGGGACATCTGGCCTATATTATGGAAGGGCTGAAAAACCTTCCCATTGGCCAGACTTACCCGGCCCGGGTGGAGGTCAACGGGAAAGTGCTGGAGGAGGACTATATCTTCGGCACTGTGTGCAACACCAATTATATCGGTGGATTTTCCATGGCGGGCAAGGTGGACACCATGCTGGACGATGGCCAGTTTGAGGTGCTGCTCATCAAAGCGCCCCAATCGGTGCTGGAGCTGAACGCTTTGGCCGGCAAGCTGCTGGCCCGGGATTTTGACAACGAGTTTATGACCATGACCCAAGCCAGCCAGGTGCGTTTCACCTTCCCCAAAAAGACCGCCTGGACTTTGGATGGGGAATTTGGTGGGGATATCACCGAAGTGGAGATCGCCGTGCGCCCCCAGGCTTTGCGGATGCGGGTATGATGAACAAATAAAAAAAGCCGCCCTTTGGGGCGGCTTTTTTGCTGTGCAGGGATCAGGCCATGGCGTGAGGACCGTAAACCACGCCGTCGATGATGGTATGGGTGCAATGGGTGAAATTGCAGAAAGGATGGCCGTCAAAGATGGCGATATCGGCGTCCTTGCCCACTTCCAGAGATCCGATCCGATCTGCCATTCCCAGCAGCTGGGCCGGGAGGATGGTGACACTGCGGAAGGCATCGGCTTCCGGCAGACCGGCGGCCATGCACTGACCGATGTGCACCGGCAGATATTTGGTCAGAACGCCGTTGTCGGCGGTCATGCACACCTTGACACCAGCCCGGGCCAGTTTGCCGGGGGTGGTCAGGCTCCGGTTCCACACTTCTTCTTTATAGGGACCGGTCATCATGGGGCCGATGGTGCAGAATACATCCTCTTCTTTCAGAAGTTCGGGGATCAGGTATCCTTCGGTCACATGTTCCAGAGCGTAATCCAGGTGGAACTCCTTGGCGATGCGGATGGCGGTGGCGATGTCATCCACCCGATGGCAGTGGATGCGGCATTTCATTTTTCCTTCTACCACCGGCACCAGAGGTTCCAGACGGAAATCGGTCCGGGGCATTCTGGCAGGATCGCCATGAGCCGCGGCCTTGGCCTGGGCGTATTCCCGAGCGGTGAAGAGTGTCTCCCGCAGAAGGGCGGCGCTGCCCATGCGGGTCTTGGGCATTTTGTCCTTTTGACCAAAGGCCCGGCGGGGATTTTCGCCCAGGGCGAACTTCATCACATCGTGGCCGGGAATTTGCAGCTGCTCCACCACTTGCCCTTCCCGGGTTTTGAACACAAAACCGGTGCCGCCAATGAGGTTGGCCGAGCCGGGCAGGGTGCAGCAGGTGGTGAAGCCTGCCTGACGGGTGGCGGCCACGCCCATATTCCGGGCATTGAAGGAATCCATTACCCGTACCTGGGGCGTGATGGGGGAAGAGGTTTCGTTAAAATCCCCGGTGCTGCCGGAAGAAGAGGGTTCGTTGCCGGTGCCGATGTGGGTGTGGGCATCGATCAGACCAGGGGTGACCCAGCAGCCCTGGGCGTCGATGACCTGGGCCGATTCGGGCACCGGGATATTTTCTCCGATCTGGACGATTTTCCCCTCGTCAATGAGGATGACCCCGTTTTCCAGGATGCCCTGGGTGATGGTGACCAGTTTGCCGCCGGTGATAGCCAGCATGATGCATTTCCCCTTTCTGTGTTGTCGCTTTTTCAAAGGACGGTAAAATCTTATATTCATAGTAGTCTTTTCCCTCTTTTTCGTCAAGAGCGCCATTGCGCCGGAGAAAGGGGCATGGTATCATCAGGACAAAGGGGGCGTGAAGATGAAAATCGCCATTTTCGGCCACAGCGGCAGCGGAAAATCCACCTTGGGCGCCTTTTTGGGAAAGCTGTATGGTGCGCCGGTTCTGCATTTGGATGTGATCGCTTTTGAAGAAGGATGGAAGCGGAGAGAGATGGCAGAGAGCCGGGCCCTGGCCCAGCAGTTCATGGAGCAGGAAAGCTGGATCATCGAAGGGAATTACCGGGAGATGGGCTGGGAAAAACGGGTGGAGGAAGCCGATCAGCTGATTTATATGAATTTTCCCCGCCTCACTTGCCTGAAAAGGGCCTGGAAGCGGTATCGCACTTACCAGGGCCGCACCCGGGAGAGCATCGCCCCAGGCTGCCCGGAAAAGCTGGATCTGGAATTTGTTTTCTGGATCTTGTGGCAGGGACGCACGCCCCGCCGTCTGGCCCGGTTCCGGCAAACGGTAAAGAAATACCGGGATAAAACCGTTGTGCTGAAAAATCAGCGCCAGCTGGATGACTTTATGGAGCAGACGAAGAAAGGATGCAGCAGGAGCTGATATGAAAGCGAGTCAGGGGAAACAAAAAGTATGGCTCCACTTCGGAGCTGGCCCGTTTTCTGGAGACTACAGTGGAAGAGCTGTTTCAGTTGGAGGATAAAAATGAAAAAGAAAAGTTTAGCCCAGGGACTCTATGTCGTTTTGCTGCTGGTTGATTTTTATCTCCTGCCGCTTTTGATCAGAAACACCGGCGACACTGGCGCCGGGATATTCTTGCTGCTGATCATGATGCCGTCGCTGGTCTTTCTGGGAGCGGTGATCTATGGCCTGCGGTGTGGATTGCACTGGTTTCTTCCTTTGGCCGCAGCAGTTTTATTTCTTCCTTCCATATTCCTTTTTTACAACGAATCGGCCTGGATTTACAGTGTGATATATGGAGCGGTTGCCGCAGCAGGCAATGGAGTGGGCCGCATATTTTATCACAAGCGATAATTTTGGGTTTGCAATAGAAAAGGGCGCCTTCCATACAGAAGGCGCCCTGAAATTTTTAGTTTTTCTGGTTTTCCGGGGAGAGAGGCATCTCCCAGGCGGTATGATCGGTGTGAAGCAGATGGTGGGCTTTTTCCGAAAGAGGACGGACCAGGAAATCCTTGTACAGCCGCTGCACCGAAGGATTTTCATGGGAGAAGCGCAGATCAGCCACGGCGTCCAGACCGTAGAGCTTTTCGCTCCGGCTTTCTGCCAGCTCCTGACCGTCGTGGATGGGCTGTCCGCCGCCGCCGGCACAGCCGCCAGGGCAGGCCATCACTTCCACAAAGTCATATTGCGCTTCGCCCCGACGCAGAGCCTGAATCAGCCGCCGGGCGTTGCCCAGGCCACTGACCACAGCCACCCGGATGGGGGTGTCGGCAATATGGAAGGTGGCTTCTTTCCAGCCATCCATACCCCGTACATCCTGGAAGGCATCGGGGGAAGGATTCTTGCCGGTGACCAGGTAATAGGCTGAGCGGAGAGCCGCTTCCATGACGCCGCCGGTGGCACCGAAGATGACTCCTGCGCCGGAAGCCACGCCCAGAGGTTCATCAAATTCCTCTTCGTTCAATTCGGCCGGGGTGATATGCTCGGCACGGATCATCCGGCTCAGTTCTCTTGTGGTGAGCACTACATCCACATCAGGACCAGCTCCGGCGCTTTCCATGGTGGGAAGGGCCGCTTCCTGCTTTTTGGCCAGACAGGGCATGATGGATACTGAATAGATCCTCTCCGGATCTACCCCCAGAAGCTGGGCATAATAGCTCTTGGCCACAGCGCCGAACATCTGCTGGGGAGATTTGGCGGTGGACAGCTGGGAGACCATGTCGGGGTACTGGGACTTGAGGAACCGCACCCAGCCGGGGCAGCAGGAAGTGAACATGGGGGCTTTGAAAGCACCGGGATTTTTCAGCCGCTGAAGGAACTCGCTGCCCTCTTCCATAATGGTGAGATCGGCGGCAAAGTTGGTGTCGAAGATGTAGTCAAAGCCGATGCGCCGCAAAGCGGCAACCATGCGCTTCACTGTGGCCTGTTCCGGAGACAGGCCCATGAACTCGCCCCAGGCGGCGCGCACCGCGGGGGCCACCTGCACCACTGTGATTTTGTTGGGGTCGGCCAGGGCTTCAAAGACCTGACGGGTGTCATCTCGCTCCCGCAGAGCACCCACCGGACAGTGGGTGATGCACTGGCCGCACAGAGAACAGTCGGCCTGGGTGATTTTCCGGTTGAGGGACACATCCACCGTGGTACGGGAGCCGGTAGCCGCCACATCCCAGATGTTCAGGGTCTGCACCTTGTCGCAGATCTGGATGCAGCGCATACATTTGATGCACTTGGAGGCGTCACGGAACAGGGGGAAGGAACGATCCCACCGGGTTTCCGGTACCTTTTTTTCAAAGGGCAGGTCCAGAATATTCAAATCGTTTGCGATGGTCTGCAAGGAGCAGTTTCCGCTGCGCACGCAGGTGGCGCAGTGGCAGTCGTGCTGGGACAGAAGCAGCTCCACATTGATCCGCCGGGTTTCCCGCACTTTGGGGCTGGAGGTGAGCACTTCCATCCCCTCTTCCACCACATTGTTGCAGGCGGGCACCAGCCGGTCCATGCCGCAAAGCTCCACCACACACACCCGGCAGGCGCCGATTTCGTTGATGCCCCGGAGATAGCACAGGCTGGGGATGTGGATGCCCACCGAGCGGGCTGCATCCAGAATGGTGGTGCCTTCGGGCACAGTCACCGGAATATGGTCTATGGTGAGATTTACCATTGTTTGATTCTCCCTCCTTTGAATACGCCGTAGCCAAAGTGGTCGCACCGCAGGCAGCGGTGGGATTCCTGCATGGCTTCCTCTTCGGTCATGCCGCATTCCAAAAGTTCAAAGTCCTTCTGCCGTTCCTGGGCCACCCGCTCGGTAAGGTTGACTCTTCCGGTGGCAGGCCGGTCGGAAAGGCTGGGGGCAGGGATCTCCACATCACAGGTGATGACATGATGGAAGCCCAGGTATTCGTCGATGTTGGCAGCGGCCACCTTGCCGGCGGCAATGGCGCGGATGACGGTAGCCGGGCCGGTGACACAGTCGCCGCCGGCGAAAATGCCGTTGAAATTCTCAATGTCGCTGGAGCTGAGGGCTTCGATGACACCCCGCTTGATGGGCACGCCATATTCTTCAAAAGGCTGAGTCTCGATACCCTGGCCGATGGCCACCACCACGATGTCACAGGGGATGCGCACTTCGGGGGCATCTGCCTTGCGGGGCCGGGGCCGCCCGGAGGAATCCATGGGACCGACGATCTGGGGCTGGACCCACAGAGCGGTGACATTGTCATCTTCGTCGGCTTCGATGCGCACCGGAGCCATCAGGGTAGCCAGCTCGCAGCCTTCGGCGATGGCTCCTTCGGCCTCTTCCGGCAGAGCGGTCATGTCGGCCTGACGGCGGCGATAGACACAGGTGACGCTTTCCGCACCCAGACGCTTGGCCGAGCGGGTGCAGTCCATGGCCACATTGCCGCCGCCGATGACCACCACTTTTTTGCCGGCGAAATCGGGCCGCAGGCCGTCGCCGATGTTCCGCAGCATTTCCACAGCGCTCATCACGCCCCGTTTGTCCTCGCCTTCGATGCCCATCTTTTTGTCGGTCTGGGCGCCGATGGCGATGTACATGGCGTCAAAGTCCTCCCGCAGGTCCTTGAGGGGAAGCTCGGTTCCCACTTCTGTGTGCACCACTTCCACACCGGTGGACAGGATGTGCTGGATGTCCTCTTCCAGCCGTCCGGCGGGGAGACGGTAGCTGGGGATGCCGTAGGCCAGCATGCCGCCCAGCCGCTTGCGCTTTTCAAACACCGTCACCTTATGCCCCATGAGGGAGAGGAAGTAGGCGGCACTCAATCCACCAGGGCCGCCGCCCACCACAGCCACCTTTTTGCCGGTGCTGGGAGCACAGGGAGGTGCGGGAACTTCGCCGCAATGGTCCACGGCATAGCGCTTGAGAGCACGAATGTTGATGCTGTCGTCGATCATATTCCGGCGGCAGCGGGCTTCGCAGGGATGCTCGCACACCAGGGCACAGGCCACCGGGAAGGGATTGTCTTTGCGGATCAGGCGCACGGCATCGGCATAGCGTTTTTCGCCGATGAGGGCCACATAGCCGGGAATGTCCACACCGGCGGGGCACAGGGCCACGCAGGGAACCGGCTGATTCAGCTGTAACAGGCAGCGGCGGTTGACAATGTGTTCCACATAGTCGTCCCGGAAGCCGATGACGCCCCGCAGCACCATGTCGGCGGCTTCAAAGCCGATGGCGCAGTCAGCCGAGTTTTTGATGGCCCGGGCGGTGCGCTCGATCAGGTCGATGGTGTCCAGGGTGGCTTTGCCGTCCAGTACATCTTCCAGCAGCTGGCTCAGAGCGCCCAGGCCAACCCGGCAGGGCACGCATTTGCCGCAGGTCTGGGCATGGCACATTTTCAGAAAGGATGCGGAAAGGTCCACCGGACACAGTCCTGGCGGGCTGGCGATGATGCGCCGCTCCACATCCCGGTAAAGCCCCTCTACTACCTGCTGGGCGGCGTTGGGGGTGTTGATATTTAATCTGCTCACAATGTTTCCTCCTTTGCGGCCTGGGCCGCTTTCCTGTGATGCGTCTATGAGTATTATAACGGTAATTCTTTCAAAGGGAAAGTCTTAATTGCTTTTTTACAATATCACGGAAAGATATTGACATATGTTTAAAATGGGAGTAGGATATATCTGACATAAGTCAGAAAAAAGGAGGGAGCGGGGATGCCAAGGCCTCAGAAATGCCGTCGGGTGTGCGCCATGCCCCAGCGCTGCCGGTTTGCACCGGAGGAGGGCGGGGGAGAGGTGCTGCGGATGACGGTGGATGAATTTGAAGCCATTCGTCTCATGGATCACATGGGCTATACCCAGGAGCAATGTGCCCAGCAGATGGGCATTTCCCGGCCCACTGTCACCGGTATTTACGAAAGTGCCCGGCGGAAGCTGGCGGCCTTTCTGGTGGAAGGCCGGCGATTGGTCATTGAGGGAGGTCCGGTGGAGGTGTGCCCTCACGGGGGCGGCTGCGGCCATTCCTGCCGCCGGGCCCATTGCAAAAAGGAGGAGATTTGCCATGAAAATCGCAGTAACCTATGAAAACGGCCAGGTGTTCCAGCACTTTGGCAAAACCCAGCAGTTCAAGATGTATCAGGTGGAAAATGGCCAGGCCGGCGAGGGCACTGTGGTAGACGCCGGCGGCGCCGGACACAGCGCTCTGGCAGTTTTTCTCAAAGAGCATCAGGTGGAAACCCTGATCTGCGGCGGCATCGGCGGCGGAGCTCAGGCAGCCCTGGCTCAGGAGGGCATTCAGGT
>JAHZHY010000323.1:3994-4431 GCA_019420045.1 Clostridiales bacterium | reverse complement strand
CGCGAAGCTGGAGGTTCATGGTGTCGCCACTCATCACCGCCTCCACAGAAACCTGGTCGGGGTTATCCACCAGATGCTGGGCGATATAGACAAGCAACTCTTTCATATCGGCATTCTCCTTTGATTAAAGAGCTCCGGCTTTCTTCAGAAGGGCGCGAACGGTGTCGGTGGGCTGGGCGCCGTTCTTGATCCACTGCTGGGCACGCTCGGCGTCCACGCGGATCTCAGCGGGATGCACCAGGGGATTGTAGATGCCGATCTCCTCGATGAAACGGCCGTTGCTGGGATAGCGGGAATCGGCCACAACGATGCGGTAGAAAGGAGCCTTCTTGGCGCCCATTCTTCTCAGTCTGATCTTAACCATGATTGTACCTCCATGTTTTTGTAAAAAATATTCTTTCTCTATGCCAAAATCGCCTTCCCGGAGAGAAGGGATG
>JAHZHY010000323.1:1509-3984 GCA_019420045.1 Clostridiales bacterium | reverse complement strand
TCACTTATCAGAAGGGCAGCTTCAGGCCCCGCAGGCCCTTGCCCTTTCGCTTGGCCACGCCGGAAAACTGTTTCATCAGCTGCTGGGTGGCGTTGAACTGCTTGAGAAGCCGGTTCACATCCTCCACTTTCAGACCACAGCCGGCGGCGATGCGCTTTTTCCGGGAGAAGTTCAGCACTTCCGGATTGTCCCGCTCGTAAGGGGTCATGGAAAGGATGATGGCTTCGGTGCGGGCCAGCTGCTTTTCATCCACCTGAGCACCCTGCAAGGCTTTGCCTCCGGCACCGGGGATCATGGCGGCGATATCGGCCATGCTGCCCATGCCCTTCAGCTGACACAGCTGGTCGTAAAAATCCGTCAGGGTCAGTTTACCCGAACGCATCTTCTTTTCCAGCTCCTGGGCTTTCTTCTGGTCGAAATTCTGCTGGGCCTTTTCGATCAGGCTCATCACATCCCCCATGCCCAGCAGGCGGGAAGCCATGCGGTCGGGGTAGAAGGGCTCCAAGGCGTCCAGCTTTTCGCCGGTGCCGCAGAATTTGATGGGTTTGCCGGTGACAGCCCGGACCGAAAGGGCCGCGCCGCCGCGGGCGTCGCCGTCCAGCTTGGAAATGAGCACCGAGTCGATGCCCAGCGCTTCGTCAAAAGCCGAGGCGGCATTGACGGCGTCCTGGCCGGTCATGGCGTCCACTACCAGCATGATCTCGTGGGGGTGGAGGGCTTCTTTCAGCCGTTTCAGCTCATCCATCAGCTCTTCGTCGATGTGGAGCCGGCCGGCGGTATCCACAATAAGAAGGTCGTTGCCATGCTGCTTGGCATGGGCATAAGCGGCCTGGGCGATTTCCACCGGATCTCCCTGGCCCTGTTCGAACACCGGGATATCCAGCTGAGCGCCCACCACTTTCAGCTGATTGATGGCGGCGGGGCGGTACACATCGCAGGCACACAGCAGCGGGCGCTTGTTTTCCCGCTTTTTGTAATAGCCTGCCAGCTTTGCAGCATTGGTGGTTTTACCGGCGCCCTGCAGGCCCACAAACATCACCACAGTGGGGGGATTGTTGGCCATGTGGATGCGGCTTTGGGTACCACCCATCAAAGCGGCCAGCTCGTCATTGACGATCTTGATGACCTGCTGAGCCGGGGTCAGGCTTTCCAAAATCTCCACGCCCACCGCTTTTTCGGTGACGCGGGCGATAAAGTCCTTGACCACCTTGAAGTTCACATCGGCTTCCAGCAGGGCCATACGGATCTCCCGCATGGCGGCCCGCACATCGGCTTCGGTGAGGCGGCCGCGGCTGCGCAGCTTTTGGAATACGCCGTTTAATTTTTCGCTGAGACTTTCAAAGGCCATGGGATTCCTCCGGGCTGAGCCCTATTCCGAAAGTTTGGCGGCCGTCTGCAAAATCAGGTCGGCCTGCTTGGCGATCTCATAATTGCGGGGGCCCGACGCATTGGCCGAAACGATGAGGTGGGCGGCCTGAGCGATCTGTTCCACCTGGGTCTGGATGCCGGCATAGCGGCGCACCAGCTGGAGCCGGTCCTCGGTGTCCCGCAGAATGCTTTCCGCCCGGACGATGGCGTCCCGCACACCCTGGCGGGTGATACCGGCGATCTCAGAGATCTCGGTGAGGGACATATCCTCATTATAATAAAGGTCAAAGAGTTCCCGCTGTTTGTCGGTGAGCAGTTCGCCATAAAAATCGAACAGCATGGACATATGAAAAGTATCGCTTTTCATCCTTTGACCTCCCCACAATGTAAAGCGTTGAGCCTTTACAACGGTATGTATCTTAACATGGATCTGTGCTTCTGTCAAGAAAAATAGTGAAAAAAGGCCGCGGGTTGAATTGTGGCGGAGGGTGTGCTATCCTGTAAAAAGCGAGTGGCTGCGGGCCCCTTGCGGGAAAAACACAAGGAGGACGAGATATGGTCCATTATGTATCCTTCCCAGGACTTTTTGATAAGGTATTCAAACTCAATCAGGTGGCCTTCCATATAGGGGGCTGGCCCATTCGTTGGTATGGGGTCATCCTGGCGGTGGCTTTTCTGCTGGGGGCTTTGTACCTGATGAAGCGGGCGTCTTCGTTTGAAACCGATCCTGATACTGTTATCGATCTGCTGATCATTGCTCTGCCCTGCGGCGTGCTGGGAGCCAGAGCCTATTATGTTTTCAACAGCTGGGATTATTATAAGGATCATCTGAATGAACTGCTGTCCATTTGGAACGGGGGCCTCGCCATCTATGGCGGCGTCATCGTGGGAATTCTGGTGGTGCTGCTCTTTGGCCGGAAGAATCGTCACCGGTTCAATATCCTGTCCTTTCTGGATGTGGGGGCCTTGGGGCTGCTCATTGGCCAGATCATCGGCCGGTGGGGCAATTTTGTCAATGGAGAAGCCTTTGGCACAGCCACAAATCTGCCTTGGGGCATGGTGATCTCCCAGACGGCCACCGGCGGGGGAGCGGCGGTGCATCCCACA
>JAHZHY010000323.1:0-1499 GCA_019420045.1 Clostridiales bacterium | reverse complement strand
GGCTACAACGCCGACCTACCGGTACACCCTACCTTCCTGTACGAATCCCTGTGGAACCTGCTGGGCTTCACAGTGCTGCATTTTTACTCCCAACGCCGGAAATTCCGGGGCGAGATCTTCGCCTGGTACTGCGTTTGGTACGGTTTTGGCCGGGGTCTGATCGAAGGACTGCGCACCGACAGCCTGTATATCGGCCAAACCAGCATCCGCATTTCTCAGGTGGTGGGATTTACCGGCTGCATCATCGGTGCCATCTTCCTGATCTGGATGTACTGCACCAAGGCGTGGAAGCGCATCCCGGCCTTCGATCTCAGCGCCCCGGGGCTGGTTCCCAAAGAGGGAGCGGAGGAAAAGGCGGGAGATCGTGAGGAAACGATCGACGAGAAAAAAGGGGAGACGGAAGAAGAGGGAGAAGCGCCGTCTCAGGATGAGTCTGAGAATTCAAAGGACGAATAAAAAAACGCCTGCGGGCGAAGAAAAGAGGGAGACCGGGAAACCGGAATAAAAATGGAAAATCTGATTTTAGCCATCAATGTGGTACTGCCGCTGTTTTTCACCATGGCCATCGGCTATTTTCTCCGGCAGATCCACATGGTGGACGAACCGCTGCTGAAAAAGCTGAACAGTCTGGTGTTCAAGGTATTTCTGCCCATTCTGCTGTTCACAAACATCTACCAGTCCGATTTGCAGTCCATGTTTGACCTGAAAACCATCCTCACCGCCGTTATTGCGGTGATCGCTACCTTTGTGGTCCTTTGCCTGGTGGTGCCGCTGATCGAAAAGGATGGCCCCCGGCGGGGCGTGATGGTTCAGGGCATTTTCCGCAGCAATTACATTTTGTTCGGCGTGCCCATTGTTTCCGGTGTGTTCGGCCAGGAGGGCCTGGGCGTGGTATCCATCATCAGCGCTTTTGTCATTCCACTGTACAATATGCTCAGCGTGGCCGCCCTGGAGACCTTCAGCCATGGCAAAATGAATGTGAAGAAGATCCTTAAAGGGATCATCACCAATCCTCTTATCATCGCTTCTTTGCTGGGCATTGTGTTCCTGGTGTTCCAGATCCCCATTCCCCAGGCGGTGGAAGAGACCATCGTGGATATGGGACAAGTGGCCACCCCCTTGGGTCTGGTGAGCCTGGGTGGGTTCTTTAAGTTTTCCGATACCAAGCGCTTTCTCCGTCAGCTGGTCATTATCGTGGTGGGGCGGCTGCTCATTTGCCCGGCCATTTTCCTGCCCATCTTTATCGCCATGGGCTTCCGGGATGTAGAGCTGATGGCTCTGGCTACCATGATGGGAGCCCCCATTGCCGTTTCTTCCTTCATCATGGCCCAGCAGCAAGGGGCCGATGCCGATCTGGCCGGTCAGTCGGTGGCCTTCACCACTTTGTTTTCCGTGTTCACCATGTTTTTGATCATCTTTGGCCTGAAACAGATGGGCTTGATTTAGTGAATTGTCAAACTAAGTGCAACAGGAGTTGAGCTCGAAGTCCCATAATTCCT
>JAHZHY010000322.1:2588-5746 GCA_019420045.1 Clostridiales bacterium | reverse complement strand
AAGGCAAGGCCTTCCAGGTGATGATCGACAACAACCTGGATTTCGAAGTGGCCCTCTATCCCTATGAACTGGTGACCTACGGTGAGACCGGCAGTGTCTGCCAGAACTGGCTCCAGTACCGCCTGATCAAAAAATACCTGGAAGAGCTGCGGGACGACCAGACCCTGGTCATCGAATCGGGCCATCCGGTGGGCCTGTTCCCCTCCAAGAAGGACGCTCCCCGGGTCATCCTCACCAACGCTCTGATGGTGGGCATGTTCGACAACATCGACGATTGGGAGATCGCCGAAGAGATGGGCGTTGCCAACTACGGCCAGATGACCGCCGGCGGCTGGATGTACATCGGGCCCCAGGGCATCGTCCACGGCACCTTCAACACCATCCTCAACGCCGGACGGAAATTCCTGGGCATCCCTGCCGAAGGCAACCTGGCCGGTAAGCTCTTTGTCTCCTCCGGCCTGGGCGGCATGAGCGGCGCTCAGCCCAAGGCGGCGGAAATCGCCGGGGCCGTGGGCGTGTTCGCCGAAGTGGACGAAAGCCGCATCAAGACCCGCCACGACCAGGGCTGGGTCAGCCTGGTCAGCGACAATCTGGATCAGGTGTTCCAGTGGGCCAAGGAGTACATGGAGAAGAAAGAGCCCATCTCCATCGCCTACCACGGCAACATCGTGGATCTGCTGGAGTACTGCCTGGCAAAGGACATCCACATCGACCTGCTTTCCGACCAGACCTCCTGCCACAACGCCTATGACGGCGGCTACTGCCCGGTGGGCATCACCTTCGAGGAGCGCACCCATATGCTCCACAACGACCGTGAAAACTTCCACAAGATGATCGATGCCACTCTGCGCCGTCATTTTGACGCCATCAAGGCTCTGGTAGCCAAGGGCACCTATTTCTTCGATTACGGCAACTCCTTCATGAAGGCCGTCTATGACAGCGGCGTCAAGGAGATCTCCAAGAACGGCATCGACGAAAAAGACGGCTTTATCTTTCCCTCCTATGTGGAAGACATCATGGGCCCCCTGCTCTTTGACTTCGGCTATGGCCCCTTCCGCTGGGTGTGCCTCAGCGGCAAGCCGGAAGATCTGGACGCCACCGACCAGGCGGCCATGGACTGCATCGATCCCGACCGCCGGTATCAGGACCGTGACAACTGGGTATGGGTGCGGGATGCCAAGAAGAACAAGCTGGTGGTTGGCACCCAGGCCCGCATCCTGTATCAGGATGCCGAAGGCCGTGTGAAGATCGCTCTGCGCTTCAACGAGATGGTGCGGGAAGGCAAGATCGGCCCTGTGATGATGGGCCGGGATCACCACGATGTGTCCGGCACCGACTCCCCCTTCCGTGAGACCTCCAACATCAAGGACGGCAGCAATGTGATGGCCGATATGGCGGTGCAGTGCTTCGCCGGCAACGCAGCCCGCGGCATGAGCCTGTGCGCCCTGCACAACGGCGGCGGCGTGGGCATCGGCAAAGCCATCAACGGCGGCTTCGGCCTGGTGCTGGACGGCAGCGAGCGCGTGGACGAGATCATCCGCTCTTCCCTGATGTGGGATGTTATGGGCGGTGTTGCCCGCCGCAGCTGGGCCAGAAACGAAAACTCTGTGTCCACCAGCGTGGAATACAACAAAAACTACGCCGGAAAGGGCCACATCACCCTGCCCTATGTGGCCGATGAAGCCCTTGTGGAGCGGGTCATCAAAGAGAGCAAATAATCATCTTTCCCTGGTTTGGGGCGGAAAATTTCCGCCCCAAACCCCGGTCTGCCACTATTTCAGAGACATATAGAAAAAGGAGAACAATCACCATGGCTAAAATTTTGGAATGCGTCCCCAATATCAGCGAAGGCCGCCGCACCGAAGTGATCGAAGCAGTTGTGGATGTGGTGCGCAACACCCCGGGCGTAGCCCTGCTGGACTATTCCTCCGACCCCAGCCATAACCGCACCGTCATCACCTTCCTGGGCGATCCCTCCGCCGTGGCCCAGTGCGCCGTAGACCTTGCCGGTAAGGCTGTGGAGCTCATCGACCTGACCAAGCACGAAGGCGAGCATCCCCGCATGGGCGCTGTGGATGTCATTCCCTTCATTCCCATCAAGGATGTGACAAAGGAAGAAGCCATCGCCATCAGCAAGGAAGTGGGCCAGAAGATCTCCGACAGCTTCGGCCTGCCGGTGTTCCTCTATGAGGATTCTGCCAGCGCTCCCCACCGTGTCAACCTGGCCAAGATCCGCAAGGGCCAGTTCGAAGGCATGGCGGAAAAGGTGCAGCAGGAAGAGTGGGAGCCCGATTTCGGCGGCCGGAAGATCCATCCCACCGCAGGCGTGGTGGCCGTGGGCGCCCGGATGCCTCTGGTGGCCTTCAACATCAACCTGAGCACTTCCGATGTGAGCATCGCCAGCAAGATCGGCAAGATCATCCGCCGCAGCTCCGGCGGCTTTGACTGCGTCAAGGCCCTGGGCGTCATGATGGAAGACCGGAACATCGCCCAGGTCTCCATCAACATGACCGACTTCAACCGCACCCCCCTCTATCGCGTGCTGGAGCTGGTCAAGGCCGAGGCCGCCCGCTGGGGCGTCCATGTGGTGGGCACCGAAATCATCGGCCTGACCCCCATGAAGGCCCTCATCGACTCCGCCGAATACTATATGCAGATCGAGGACTTCGACTTTTCCAAGCAGGTGCTGGAAAACCACATCCTCTAAGGGTGATTTTCTATGGAAAAAACACTGGTACAGAATATTGGTCTTCTGTGCACGCCCCTGGGCTGCTCTGTCCATGCCGGTGAAATGCAGGGGCAGATGGAGAAGATCCCGGATGCCTGCGTGCTGATGGAGGACGGCATCATCACCTATACCGGAAGCCAGGCCGATTTCCCCATGGAAAAAGCCCAGGGCGCCCAGGTGATCGACGCCAAGGGGTGCCTGGTCACTCCCGGACTGATCGACGCCCACACCCATCTGGTCTTTGGTGGCTGGCGGCAGCATGAGATCCCGCTCAAACTGGCAGGAGCCGGATATCTGGACATCCTGCGCATGGGCGGCGGCATCCTGAGCACAGTGCGCCACACCCGGGAAGCCAGCGAAGAAGAGCTCTTTCAGCGCTCGGAGGGCTTTCTGAATGAAATGCTCTCCATGGGCGTCACCTCCTGCGAGA
>JAHZHY010000322.1:1686-2578 GCA_019420045.1 Clostridiales bacterium | reverse complement strand
TCAAAAGCGGTTACGGCCTGGACCTGGAAAACGAGCTGAAACAGCTGCGGGTGATCAAAAAGCTCCAGGAGACCCATCCCATGGACATCGACGCCACCTTCCTGGGCGCACATGCCGTGCCCGAGGAATACAAAGACGATCCCGAAGGCTATGTAGATCTGCTGGTGGAAACGATCCTCCCCGCCGTGGCTGAGGAAAAGCTGGCCCGGTGCTGCGATGTGTTCTGCGAGACCGGAGTCTTTGATGTTCCCCAATCCCGGAAGGTGCTCATGGCAGGCAAGGCCCTGGGTCTTGTGCCCCGCATCCATGCCGACGAGATCGACGCCATCGGCGGCGCCCAGCTGAGCGCCGAAGTGGGCGCCCTTTCCGCCGAGCACCTGATCGCCTCCAACGAAGAGGGGATGCAGGCCATGGCCAAGGGCGGGGTCATCGCCGATCTGCTCCCCGCCACCTCCTTCTATCTGGACAAGACCTTTGCTCCGGCCCGGCGCATGGTGGAACTGGGTATCCCGGTGGTCATCGCCTCGGACTTCAACCCCGGCTCCTGCCCCTCTCTCAACCTGCCCTTTGCCATGAATCTGGGGCTTCTGCGCTACAAGCTGAAGCCGGAAGAGGTTCTGTGCGCCGTCACCCTCAACGCCGCCTGTTCGGTGGGAATGGGTGACAAAGTGGGTACTGTGGAAGCGGGCAAGCAGGGCGACCTGGTGATCTGGGACGCCCCCGATCTGGATATGATCCTCTACCGGTTCGGCTCCAACCTGTGCCGCACCGTCATCAAAAAGGGCCGGGTGGCCCACGAGAAAGGATAACGCCTTATGAAACTGGCTGAACTGACCATCAAGGATTTTGTGGATGTGCTGGGTTCCGATGCTCCCGCCCCTGGCGGCGGCAG
>JAHZHY010000322.1:0-1676 GCA_019420045.1 Clostridiales bacterium | reverse complement strand
CGGAGCCAACGGGGCTGCGCTGTGCGCCATGGTGTGCCGCCTGACCCAGGGCAAGAAGAAATACGCCGAGTTTGACGAGCTGATGGCCGAGATCATTCCCCAGGCCCAGGCTCTGTATGAAAAGCTGATCCTGTCCATCGACAAGGACACCGACGCATTCAATCTGGTTTCCGCCGCCTTCAAGATGCCCAAGGAAACCCCGGAGGAAAAAGCCGCCCGGAGCCAGAAGATCGCCGAGGGCATGGTGGAGTCCACCAAGGTTCCCTTTGAAACCATGGAGCTGTGCCTTCAGGTTCTGCACCTGGTGGACAAGATGGAAGGCAAATTCAACCAGAACGCCGCCAGCGATCTGGGCGTCGCCGCCCTCAACCTGGGCTGCGCCATGAAGGGTGCCTGGCTGAATGTGTGCATCAACCTGGGTTCTCTGAAAGACGCCGCCATGGCGGAGGATTACAAAAACCGGGGCCAGAAGATGGTGGAAGAAGGAGAGGCACTGTCTCAGAAGATCTATCAGACCATCCTCCAATCCCTGTAAAAAGCAAAAAGCGCCCTTCGGGGCGCTTTTTTTGCTTTCCGTAAATCTACACAACGAAGAAAAGCCGTTTCCCTTTCTCTCCATCAATTTTCAAAAACTCAAAATAATGGCTTTGCCCCTTTTTAAAGTGCCTTTTTGTCGCCGGATGCCGCCAGGAACGATCCGCCAAGCCAATAAGCCTTGCCTTTTTCCCCGAAAATGGGGTATCATAAAAAGAAAAAACACCCGGGAGGGCTTTTGCTATGACCGATCTTCCCTTTTCCCGCCAGATGCTTCTGCTGGGGGAGGAATCCCAGAAAAAATTGGAACAATCCGCCGTTTTGCTCTTCGGCGTGGGGGGCGTAGGCTCCTATGTGGCCGAGGCTCTGGCCCGGGGCGGGGTGGGGCGCATCGCCCTCATTGACCCGGACGAAGTGGCCCTGAGCAACTGCAACCGCCAGCTGGCGGCTCTTCACAGCACTCTGGGCCAGAAAAAGGCAGAGGTGATGGCCCGCCGCATCCAGGACATCAATCCTCAGTGCCAGGCGGAAGCCCTGTGTCTGTTTTATGGACCGGAGACCCGGGAACAAGTCCAACTGACCGAATACGACTACATTGTGGATGCCATCGACACGGTGAGTTCCAAGCTGCTTCTGGCCGAGGAAGCCCAACGGGCCGGGGTGCCCCTCATCGCTTCCATGGGCACGGGGAACAAACTGGACCCCTCCCGCTTCCGCATCGGGGACATCGGCGAGACTTCGGTATGTCCTCTGGCCCGGGTAATGCGTAGGGAACTGAAAGCCCGGGGCATCTCCCATCTGGAGGTGCTCTGGTCCGATGAAAAGCCCCTCACTCCCCTCTCCGGCGGTGAGGCCCCCCCGCCGGGACGCCGCCAGACCCCGGGCAGTCTGTCCTTTGTCCCCTCAGTGGCCGGGCTGATGATCGCCGGCCATGTGATCCTCCACCTGGCTGGCATCAAATAAATAGATAGCAAAAAACGCAGGCGTTTGCCTGCGTTTTTTGCGTTTTCAGCTTGATTTACTTCTTTCGCAGAGGGAACTCTCCTGCAGGAAACACACAATCCACGCTATAACCCATGTTTTCATCCAACACGAATCGGGCCCGCACAGAATCCTCTTCAAAATAGGGGTTCTTCTCGGCC
>JAHZHY010000321.1 GCA_019420045.1 Clostridiales bacterium | reverse complement strand
CGATTTCGCAGTTGATGCCGATTTCCTTCAGGTTGGCCTGAATCACTTCACCGGCACGCTTCTTGGTGTCGTCGGAGCAAATGATGGAGAACTTGATGGAGGCAGGGTCCATGCCGGACTTCTCCAGCCATTCCTTAGCCTTTTCCACATCATAGGTATCGGCGTTCTCTTCGGTAGCGCCCTCAAAGTTCATGGGCATCTGGGAGAGAGCGGGAGTCGCCATGCCATTGTAGGCCACGGTGACAACGCTTTCTTTATCAATAGCGGTGTTGATGGCGTGACGCACATCCTGATTATCCAGGCCAGGGGTCTCGTTGTTCAGCATCAGCCAGGTCAGGTTGGTGGCGTTGTACTCGATAACGGAGAGATCCTCATTGCCCTTCAGACGCTCGGCATCCATGGCTTCCACTTCGATGATGAAGTCGATTTCGCCGGCTTCCAGAGCGATGGTACGGGAAGAGCCTTCGGGGATGATCTTCCAGGTCATATGCTTGATGGAAGGAGCACCTTCAAAATAATCTTCAAAAGCTTCGAACTCCAGGCTGTCACCCCGGTTCCATTTGACAAACTTATAAGGGCCGGTGCCGATGGGATCGGAGTTAAAGTCATGGCCTTCGTCGATCAGCTTTTTGGGCACGACGGCGTTACCATGGGAAGTCAGGTTGCTCAGGACCATGGCATCGGGGCCGTCGGTCTTGATTTCAACAGTCAGATCGTCCACCTTGGAGATGGAGATAAAGTTCTTATTATACAGATTGACTTCAGCAAAACCCTGGGCCCACTGGAGGGAAGCGACCACATCGTCAGCAGTCATGGTATCGCCGTTATGGAATTTGACGCCTTCCTTAATCTTAAAGTGCCAGGTGCTGTCATCCACATTTTCATAAGAATCCACCAGATCAGGAACCGGTTCCAGATCCATACTGGTTTTGAACAGGGTGTTGTAGGTGAGAATATTCATATAAGAGCCAGCCACCGCATTGTGCTCCGTGGGAGACAAAGAGGGAGTCTCGCCCATGGTGGCAATGACAATACTGTCTTTCTTGCCGCCCTCTTCTTTACCGCTGTTCTTCTTGCCCTCATCACTGGAGCAACCGGCCAACAGGCCAGAGGCCATCACTGTGGCCAGCAGGAAGCTGAGTATTCTTTTTTTCTTCATACCTTTCACCTCATTTTCATCGTTTCACCTGCAAAACACAGGTGACAGCTTGGGGTTGGTCTCCGGATTTTGTCTTCCATTGACTGACTTTCATTATAAACTTCTGGTTGGTTGCTGTCAAAAATTAAAAAACAATAAATTCCTATTTTTTATCTTCTTTCTCCTTTCAATTTTTGTATATTTTTGCGCACTTTATCTTTTTAAAATGGAGAATTTGCACAAATTTATATGCTTTCATTCCCCCGGAATCAAAACTTCTTTTAAACATTTTTCACAAATTCAATGTGGTATCTTTTGTTTTTTGAAGCTATTTTCTCTAGTTTTTCAAATTTCGTTTCCACATTTTCAACATTTTCGAAATTTTTTAATAACACTTTTATTCAAATTCGAATAAAAAAGAGTGCGCATCTGCGCACTCTTTCACTTCATGTTCTTTTCCGATTCCTGGGAGGGAAACAAACGCCTCTCCGCAGGAATAACCCACTTTTCATAGTTTTCTATTTTGGCATCCAGCCGCTGCAAAGTCTGTTCCATCTCATGAATGCGGCTGCACAGTCTCTGGCGCTGTTCCACGAGAAGCTGCTTCCGCTGCTTCCTGGTACTCTCCCCCTGACGAAACAGCGCCACATACTCAATCAGGGCCTCCACAGCCACACCGGCGTTACGCATACATTTGATAAATTCCACCCAACTGCAAGACTCTTCATCATAATCCCGAAGTCCGCTTTGGGTGCGGGGCACCGGCGGAATCAAACCAATGCGCTCGTAATAGCGCAGCGTATCCACGGACAAATCATATTTCTGCGCCGCTTCTCCAATAGTCATGCCTTTCCCTCCCGGCTTTTCTTTTCCCCATTGTACCTTCTGGAGTTTACTCCAGGTCAAGCGAACCGCCTCGGCTTATTGATTGCGGAACAGCCTTTCTTCGATCTGCGCAATGGTGATCTGCTCCAGACGATCCAAACAGATCCCATTGAGCTGACTGCAAATGTCGTCCATTACTCCAGCCATCCCGGAAGCCACCTGACATTTAATATCTTCCCCACCGGAATGCCAGGAACATTCTACGAAAGTGGTTTCCACCGCCTCAGCCACCTGGCGCAGCGTCACTTGGTGAGGGTCCTTCTGAAAGCGATAGCCTCCCTCACTTCCTTCCCTCGTCTCCACCAATCCAGCCCGTTTCAGCTTGGCCAGCACCTTCCGCACCCGAGCCGGATTGGTACAAATGTTGGAGGCCATCTTTTCACTGGACAGCATGGTGCCCATATGATTCAAATAAACCAATGCATGAACGGCAATGGTGTATTCCCCTGTCATTGTTCCTTCTCCTTTCCCAGCTGCTGGGGCAGCGCCCCTTCCAAACGCAGCAGCTTCTTTTTTTGTTCCACGCCTCCGGCATATCCCCGCAGCACACCTGCGGCCCCCACCACCCGATGGCAGGGAATGAAAATAGAAATGGGATTACGGCCGTTGGCCTGTCCAACAGCCCGTGCCGCCGAAGGCCTTCCCACCATCTGAGCCAGCTGGCCATAAGTGATAGTGGTCCCATAGGGGATCTGCCTGAGCGCCTGCCACACCTGGCGCTGAAACTCCGTCCCCTGAGGATACAAAGGCAGATCAAATTCCTTCCGATTGCCCTCCAGGTATTCCTGCAACTGACGGGCGGCTTCCTCTAACAAAGGTGAGCTCTCTTCCGCAAAGACATCGGGACGCACCGAGCCTCCCAAAAACACATTGGTAATGGCCCCGCCCTCCTGGGCGATGCCCACCCGGCCCAAAAAAGTATCCAGAAATATGGCCTGTTTCACATCTGTCCTCTTTTCTATTCCAGCAGATCGTTTACTTCATCCAGCATCACAGCAGGCGCTGTGGGATAGCCAAAGAACACCGGTGTCCAGAATTCCAGAAGCAGGCTCTGATCGCCCGATTCCAGAAAATACTGAACCAGATAGGGATTGTCGGTGACGATTCCGTCGGGCTGACAATAAATAGCCCGGCGAATGCCCCATTCGCTGTTGGCCGTCCAGGTGTAGGCCTCCTTGCCTGCGGCATGGATCTGAGACACCAGCAAGGGATTGAGGAATGTATACTGAATGCTGTATCCATCTACATAATCGATATTATATTGATCCCCATAAAGAAGAGAAGTGATATAGATCGTCTTGATCTCCGGTGCAATCTCCTTCACCCGTTCCAAGGTTTCCAAATCCATGGAAGCGATGGAGCAGCGTTCCTCCGCTTGGTTCTTCCGGATGAGCGCCACCGTTCGCTCCACCAAAGACCGCTCGTTTCCGGTGACTTTCAACTCGATCATCAGGTCCAGTTTTTTCCCCGCCACCTTGATGGCTTCATCCAGCGTAGGGATAGGCTCCACCAGATTGAGTTTCTGCACATCCTCATAAGTCACATCCCACACCTGGGCATTATAGCCGGTGGTGCGGCGCAGCGAGGTATCATGGAGCAAGATCAAGGTGCCATCGCTGGTCTGGCGGATGTCGATCTCCGCAATGGCCGAACCGCTGGCTTTGGCCGCCCGCAAAGCGGCCAGCGTGTTTTCCGGCGCCAACTGCGCGCCGCCCCGGTGAGCTACTACCTGGATCTGGGTCTCCGGCCAATAAAACACCTGCCCGCCCAGTTCGGTTTCACTGAAAATAGCCAGAGCCGCAAGCCCCAACGCAATGGAAACCAGACGCAGGATCTGAGACAGCTTCCGTCTCTGCTTTCCCTGGGGCTGCCGATCTCCCCGGAACCGGTGGTACAGTACCGTGGTCAATGCAAAAAACACCACGGAGAAAAGCACAAAAACACCAATACGCCCCAACCGGCTCCAAGCCAGATAATCCAGCTGAAAAACCGAACGGGCTTCGTCGGTATCATAACGGAAATTGGCCACTCCGGCTGTAATATACACAGCCACCAGATAAAGCACCAGCACTCCCAGTCCAATCCGCAGGAAATAGCGGACCACCTGATTCAAAGCCTGTTTTTTATGTCGGCTCAGAATGTTGCAGCTGCTCTCCCACGCCTGTGAGAAGTTGGCTCCATTGGCCATGGCCTGAAAGCCAAAAAGGAACCAGAACAACGCCGCAGCCAGCAGCAGGATCAGCAGCACAAACAGCCCCCACACCCAACTGTGTTCTTGGGCCAGACTGAGGAAGGAGGTGACGATCTGTCCTGCGATACCCATATTACCGGTAAACGGCGCCATCAGCACTGGCAGTGCCGCTGTCAAACCAAGGATCAAAGGCAGGTTGGCCCACCGAAACAGCCGTACGGAACGGAGAAAAGCTTTTCCCAGAAGTTTGAGAAAGGAAGAGCTTTCCCGCCGCCAGGCTCTTTCACAGGCCAAAGTCAGGGTCATCATCTCAAAATAAAAATACCACAAAAAGAGCAAAAGCCAAAGGAAACTCACCACAGCTGCTGCAGGACTTTGAGTCATGGCCCGCAAGGTCTGCTTGGTGACGGTCTCCAGCTCGGAAGTGCGGAGCATCCGGGCCGACATGCCACGAAACAACGGCAAAAGCAGCAAAAACCCCGCCATTTTATGTGCCAACTCAAAACAGAGCAAATATCCCCAGTCCCATACCAGGACTTGCCACACCGGCCTTTTTTCCCTCGCCATTTTTCCCGCTCCCTCGCCTCACGGCTCCCAAATAATCAAAACGCTGATTTTATATTATACACCGTTTCCTCGTTGGGTTCAACTTGCAAACGCCGTTTCCCGCGCTTCCTGAGAAAGTCTGAAATGTTTTTTATGCCTGTGCATAAAAAATCCACAAGCTCTCAAGAAAGCTTGTGGATTTTGGAACAACGATAAAACATTTATGGCACCAAAAAACAAAGGGTCAACCGCTTCCCGGTTTTACGGTCTGACTTTGATTCAAATATCTTTTGCTTTCATCTTGGCGATTTCTTTTTTCTTCGCAACTTCATGGCCTTCGGCCCACATCAAAAAAACAATCACTGTAGGAAACAAAATTGTTTTCCAGTCCTCTGCCAAATTGATCATACCATTGAAGAAGAGCACGGCCAAAAAGATAATCCACGCAAAAGGGATAATTCCGCCCACATACCAATATTTCGGAGGGCGGCGACAAGCCCAATAATGAAATACGATCACAACGAGGGCAATCACCAACGAAATTGCTGCCTTCATCAAATATACCTCCTTACATATCTTTCGCTCTCATGCGTTCCATTTCTTTCTGCTGCAGCTTTTTGTATTTATCCCGTCCACTTCCCCACTCTCCAAAAAACAAAGTATTCAGGATAATGAAGGGAAAAACATACCGCATTTCCAACGGAACAATACCGCTGGCAAAAATCCAAATGGTTCCTATAAGGATCAAGCATGGAATCATACCGCCCCAA
>JAHZHY010000032.1:1778-2612 GCA_019420045.1 Clostridiales bacterium | reverse complement strand
GCCACATATTCTGGATTTCCTCTTCCTCGGGGGAGGGGGCGGGCAGTTCCAGGCTGTCCAGGGGCAGGATGCAGGGCCGTTTTTTGGGCTGGTAGAGCAGGACCATGCGGTGGGTGATGTCCCAGATGAGAAAGGGCTGGAAGAAATACCGGGTGCAGAAATGGTGGCTGATGAGGGGGAGCACCTGGTTGTGAGGCCGGATGCGGGAGACATAGACCCCGGTTTCGCAGCGGGAAAAGCGAATGAAGCCGGTGAGCAGGTGGGCTTCGTTTTTGGCCTTCCGGATGGCGGAGAGCAGGGTGCACAAAGGCTCTCTGGTGAGCTGGGCCAGCAACTGGGGCCCTTCCCGGAAGCCCTGGCGCAGGAATTTCAGCAGCAGATACTCCCGGTGGGGCAGGCAGGTGAGAAACCCTTCCCGCACAATGTCCACCCCACGGTCGCCCAGGGTGCGCTGGACCCCCCGCAGCACACGCCGGGCCTTCTGGGGGTCTGTTTTCACAAAGTGGCTTTCAAACAGCAAGGGCTGCTCTTCTTCCTCCTGGGAGAGGAAGAGGGCCGGTTCTTCTTTCAGGTCAAAGGCGTCGAAAACGCCGGTGAGGAAGCCATAAAAGCTGCCGTCATAATAATAGACTACATCGGTGCGGGACATAACAGGTTTTCCTCCTTTTTTTCATGGAGCATGGTGGGGGTGTCGAACAAAGAGAGCTGCTGATAGGGGCTGGGGTCCTCCCGCAGCCTTTGAAGCAGCAGAGCCTGTTCCAGAGGCTCCCGGGCAGTTACCAGGCTTTCCAGGGCCTTGCCCCGGCAGGTGATAAAGTACCGGGCACGCTTCAT
>JAHZHY010000032.1:1122-1768 GCA_019420045.1 Clostridiales bacterium | reverse complement strand
CACGCCACGGGAAAAGCCTTTGCAGGTGATGAAGTACTGGGCCCGCTTGAGGACCACCCCCAGCTTTTTCAGGCCCTCAAAGGTGAGGGGGCAGTGGCGGCGGGTTTTGACGATGCGCCGGGCCGAGCGCACCCCGATGCCGGGCACACGCAGCAGCAGTTCATAAGGGGCGGTGGTCACTTCTGCGGGGAAAAGGTCCAGATGGCGCAAAGCCCAGGTGCATTTGGGGTCCAGGCGGGGGTCTAAGTTGGGGGCGTCCTCCCCCAGGATTTCCCCGGCAGTGAAGCCATAGAAGCGGAGCAGCCAGTCGGCCTGGTAGAGCCGGTGCTCCCGGAGCAGGGGCGGCGGGGTGTTCAAAGCGGGCAGCCGTTCGTCGGCCACCATGGGCAGATAGGCCGAAAAGAACACCCGTTTCAGCTGGTATTTCTGGTACAGGCTTTGGGTGAGCCGGAGGATCTGCAAATCCGATTCCCCGGTGGCCCCCACCATCATCTGGGTGCTCTGGCCCGCCGGGGCGAAGGCCGGGGCGTGGCGGTAGACCGTAAGGTCCCGCCGGTTTTCCTGGATGCGCCCGGCGATCTGGCCCATGGGACCCAGGATGCCCGCCTTGCTTTTCTGAGGGGCCAGCAGCTGGAGGGAGGCCTGG
>JAHZHY010000032.1:0-1112 GCA_019420045.1 Clostridiales bacterium | reverse complement strand
GATGTTGATGCTCATCCGGTCGCACAGAAGGCCCAGCTGGGCGATGAGGCGGCTGTCGCAGCCGGGGATGGCTTTGGCGTGGATGTACCCGGCGAAGCGGTATTCCTGGCGGAGGATGCGGAGGGTTTCGATCATCTGTTCGGCGGTTTCGTCGGGGGAGCCGTGGACGGCCGAGCTGAGGAACAGCCCCTCGATGTAATTGCGGCGGTAAAAGTCCATGGTGAGCTGGGCCAGCTCATGGGGGGTGAAGGAGGCCCGGGGAGTGGGGGAAGAGCGGCGACTCGTGCAGTAGCGGCAGTCATAGGCGCAGTCGTTACTGAGGAGCACTTTCAGCAGGGAGATGCACCGGCCATCGGCGGAGAAGGAATGGCAGATGCCCTGGGCGGCGCAGGAGCCGATGCCGCCGGGGATCTTCCGGCCCTGGGTGCCGCTGGAAGTGCAGGCCACATCGTATTTGGCGGCGTCGGTGAGGATGCGGAGTTTCTGGAGCCTGTCCACAAAACAGACCTCCTTTGTCTGGGTAAGTTCGAACAAATGTTTGTGCGTTATGGCTATTATAGCATACGAACATCTGTTTGGCAACAAGGAGCCAGAGCCTTCGCTGCGGCGAAGGCTGCTCCAGGCTTCTTCCCGGCGCAAGCCGCCGGGCCCCTCCTGGAGCGTTGGCGGCGTGTTATTTTGGCACAAGGCCAAAATAACTTGCAGGACGGTAGGTGACGCCGCCCCTGGCTCCCGGGGAAAAACTAGGTTTTTCCCCGACCTTTTTCGCGCCCCAGGCGGGGGTCCCGTGTCGGGACTGCCATACTTTCTTTGGTCCGGAGCCCGGACAGCCATATTTTCTTTGCCGGATTGCACACAACCATCCTTTTCTGTGGCATTGGGCCAGGACTTCACCCTGGCTCCTGCCGGCGTTGGCTCGCCAGCGCCGGAGCAGAAAGGCGCAGCAACGCATATAGCCTGGGAGAGTTTTGGGTCCAGCGTCACGCTGGTGGGCAAATTACACAGTTTTGGCGCTGGTTTTTTTCCTTCTCCCCGCCTTGCAAGAAAGGGAAGGGAGGGTTTATAGTATTAAGTATCGAGTGCAAAAACTTTGCAGGAGGGAAGATACCATG
>JAHZHY010000320.1 GCA_019420045.1 Clostridiales bacterium | reverse complement strand
CTATGGTGCGGGGCGGATGCTCCTCCATCCCCAAGGCCCGAACCGCCCGAAACAAAAAGGGCGGCCGCAATTGGGCTTTTTCCAAAAGTTCCTCTTGCTTAAAAAGTTCCCAGGGGGGCAGGTCGGCCAGAAGCCGGCCTTTTTCCATCACCAGACACCGGTCGGCCCATCCATAGGCAAAATCCACATCGTGGGTGGCCACCATCAGGGTCAGGCCCTTCTGGTGCAGCTTTTCCAGCAGCCCTTCCAGTTCCCAGGCTCCCTGGGGGTCCAAAGCGGCGGCCGGCTCATCCAGCAGCAGCACTTTTGGCTCCATGGCCAGTACCCCGGCGATGGTCACCCGCTTTTTTTCGCCGCCGCTGAGATATTGGGGCGCTCTTTCCTCAAACCCTTCCAATCCCAGCTGGCAAAGTGCTTCCTTGGCCCGCTTTCTGGCTTCTTCCTGGGAAAATCCCAGATTCAATGGCCCGAAGGCCACATCCCCCAGCACCGTAGGGGCGATGATCTGCTCATCCGGCTGCTGGAAAACGATGCCCACTCCCTGCCCCAAGGCCAGCCGGTCCCGGCGTTTGCGGCAGTCCATGGACTGACCCTCATAGATCACCCGCCCCTTTTGAGGGTGGAGCACGCCGTTGCAGCAAAGAAACAGAGTGGATTTTCCTGCTCCGTTGCCTCCCAGCACAGCAATACGCTCCCCGGCCCTGACCTTGAGAGAAAGCCCTTCCAAAGCGGGAGCATCCCCGCCGTAGGAATAGCAAAGGTCCTCCAGCTGCAATATGATCTGTTCCATGTTACCTCCCCGGCCAAAAAACCGTGATCCCCAGGGCTGCAAGACCCAGAGCGGCCCACAGGCCATGACGGAATCGCACAGGCTTTTTCTCCTGCAAAAAGCAGAAGGCGCCGTCATACCCCCGGCTCTCCATGGCCTGCCAGCTCCGCTCGGCCCGCAAAATGGCGCCCCCCAGAAGGCCCTGGGCCACCAGAGCAAAGCTCTGCACCCTTCTTCCAAAACGCCCCTGCCCCATGCGGGCCTGAGCGGCCTGATTGCGCCGCTGCCCCTCCTCCCACAAGAGGAAGAGGAACCGGTAGATCAAAAACATCAGTTCCAGCACCACCTGGGGCACATGGATTTTTTTCAAAGAGTGGATGACCTCCGGCAGAGGGGTGGACAGACTGAGGAAATACAGGCAGCTCACCCCGCCCATGGCCCGGCAGAAAGTCAACATGGCGTCCTGACGCCCCGCTGCCGTGGCCGAAAGCCATACCGGCCCCAGAGGGATATCCAGAAGCCCCACTGGAAAGCGGGAAAGGTGAAAAACCATCACCAGGGCACTCAAGGCGATGAAGGACAAAGGCAGCGCGAGAAAGGAAAGATACCTTCTCACCGGCACCTTTCCCTTCCACACAGTGACTCCGCCCAGGATCAGACCTGCCAGCAGCGGCGGCCAGAAGCTTTTGGCCCCGGCACAGAGGAAGAGGGCTCCCAGGGAAAACAGGATCTTGATCCCGGGATGTACCTTGCCCAAAGGAGAACGCTGGGCCAGCTGATCAAAGGACACCACTCCATGGTGACTGTGCTCGCCATGTCCCAAAAGGAAAAACGCCAGCAGCGCTGTCGCAATCCCCATGGCCAGGGCATATCTCTCCGGCAGACTGCCCCAGGTGAAAGCCAGCGTCAGCACAAAGGCCAGAAGGCCCCAAAGCACCTTTCTCACCATGAATGCTTTCCCCCTTTCACGCACTCCAAGCCCTGCCGCAGGGCAGGGCTTGGAAAGGGACGCTTATTGAGATGCTTCATCATTCCGGTATTTTTTCCGGGCCACCAGCCAGCCAAAGCCAAAGCCCAGCACCCCGGCGCCCAGACCGGCCTGGAGACAGAAGAGCAGGCTCTCGGTCTCTCCGCCAGGGGGTTCCAGAATACTCTCGGCCCAGGGTTCGTAGTCCGGGTCCACTTTTTGTACCGCTTCTTCGGCTGCTCCGTCGGCGCCGCCGAACTCACTGTTTTTCACCATCACCAAAGGAAAGACGGCGATGAGGGCGCACAACAGAAGCAAAAGCACTACAACCACACTCTTTTTCATCTTGCACCCTCCTCACATCTTCTCCGGGCCAGATCCCGCAGTTCCGGCTGGGCATAATGATCCAGCCCCATGACGACCACCACGGTGACGATACCTTCGATGATGGCCAGAGGCACCTGGGTCAGGGCAAAGATGCCCATAAACTCCATGGTGGAGCTCCACACCCCGCCTGTGCCGGGATGGGAAAGGCCCAACTGGAAGCTGGTGATGCAATAGGTGAACAGATCCCCCAGCATGGCCCCAAGGAACACCGAAATTTCCCGCTTCATACCCATTTTCTGGCACAGTTTCCACACCCCATAGGTGAGGAAAGGCCCGGCGATGGCCATGCTGAAGGTGTTAGCCCCCAGGGTGGTCAGGCCACCGTGGGCCAGAAGCAACGCCTGAAACAACAGCACAATGATGCCCAGCACCGCCATCACCGAAGGCCCGAAGAGCATAGCCCCCAGACCGGTGCCGGTGGGATGGCTGGAAGAGCCGGTGACGCTAGGGATCTTGAGTGCCGACAGCACGAAGGCATAAGCCCCGCACATGGCCAGAAGCAAAAGAGCCTTCCGGTGATCCCGGGTGATGTTTTTGATGCGGATGACGCCCCATACCAGAAAGGGCAGACAAATGACGCCCCAGGCCACACAGTGGCTGGGGGGCAGGAATCCCTCCATAATGTGCATCGCGCCTGCCTGCCGTGTTACACCGGCACCCAGGGCCATGAACAAAGAGAGACTCAGAGCCAGTTTTTCTCGTTTGCGC
>JAHZHY010000319.1 GCA_019420045.1 Clostridiales bacterium | reverse complement strand
CTCGGGCATCTGGAAGTCCAGCTGGATGGTGCCGCACTGCCAGGTGCGTCCCAGGGAGTCGGCCAGATGGAAGTCCAGCTTGGGGCCGTAGAAGGCGCCGTCGCCAGCGTTGATGACAAAGTCCTTGCCCATCTCCTGGATGGCGGCCTGGAGGGTCTCCTCGGCAAAGTGCCACACTTCCTCTTCGCCCATGTGGTCATCGGGCATGGTGGACAGCTCGATGCGATAGGTCAGACCAAAGGTGGAATAGATCTCGTCAAACAGCCGCACCACATTCTTGATTTCTTCCTTCATCTGGTCGCGGGTCATGAAGATGTGGGCGTCGTCCTGGGTGAAGCAGCGCACACGGAACAGGCCGTGGAGAGCGCCGGACAGCTCATGGCGGTGCACCAGGCCCAGCTCGGCCATGCGCAGAGGCAGGTCGCGGTAGGAATGGGGCTGGTTCTTGTACACCAGCATGCCGCCGGGGCAGTTCATGGGCTTGACGGCGTAATCTTCTCCGTCGATCTTGGTGGTGTACATATTGTTCTTGTAATGATCCCAGTGGCCCGAACGATGCCACAGTTCCTGGTTGAGGATGATGGGGGTGGAGATTTCCACATAGCCATAGCGCTTGTGGCACTCACGCCAGTAATCCAGCAGAGTGTTTTTCAGCACCATGCCTTTAGGCAGGAAGAAGGGGAAGCCGGGGCCTTCCTCGGTCATCATGAACAGGCCCAGCTCTTTGCCCAGTTTCCGGTGATCCCGCCGCTTGGCCTCTTCGATCTTGGCCAGATAGGCGTCCAGCTCATCCTTCTTGGGGAAGGCCACGCCGTAGATCCGCTGCAGGGTCTGACGGCTGCTGTCGCCGCGCCAGTAGGCGGCGTTGCAGGCGGTGAGCTTGATGGCGTTGCCCTTGATGCGGCCGGTGGAGTCCACATGGGGGCCGGCGCACAGATCGGTGAACTCGCCCTGCTTGTAGAAGGAGATCACTTCGTCCTCCGGCAGATCCTGGATCAGCTCCACTTTGTAAGGCTCGCCCTTTTCTTCCATGAAGCGGATGGCCTCTTCCCTGGGCAGCTCGAACCGCTCCAGCTTCAGCTTTTCCTTGCAGATCTTCCGCATCTCGGCTTCCAGCTCGGAGAGCTGATCCTCGGAGAAGGGTTCGGGCATATCAAAGTCATAGTAGAAGCCGTTGTCGATGGCAGGACCGATGGCCAGCTTCACTTCCGGATGCAGCCGCTTCATGGCCTGGGCCAGGATGTGGGAGCAGGTGTGCCAATAGGTCTTGCGGTATTCTTCGTTTTCAAAGGTGTACTGGTTGCTTTGGTTTTCGCTCATGGCAAAATTCCTCCTTTTGCGGGGCGGCGGATGATGAATGAAAAACAAAAAAAGCCTCGCCCCTGAAATTTTTCAGGGGTGAGGCTTTGAAAAAAGTCCCACGGTTCCACCCTGCTTGCGCCAAAGGCGCCGCTTGTGACCTCTGTAACGGGAGGACCCGTCCCGCTTATGTCGCGGGCAGCTCGGAAGTGGTCAGGCCGCGGCCGCCGCAGGATGCTCGCAGCAAAATGCATCCCTCTCTGAACGGTGCTTTGCGGTTTCGTCTTCGTCAAAGCCGATTTAATAAGGACACTATATCACCGGTGGGGAGATTTTGTCAAGGCGGATTTTAGCCCATCAGAAGGGCCATGACGGCCTTCTGGGCATGGAGACGGTTTTCTGCTTCGTCGAAGATCTCCTGGGCATGGCCTTCGAAGACCTCTTCGGTGATCTCTTCGCCCCGGTGAGCGGGCAGGCAGTGCTGGATCATGCAGTCGGGTTTGGCCACCTTCATCATTTCGCTGTTCACCTGGAAACCGGCAAAGGCCTGTTCCCGCTGGGCCTTTTCCTGCTCCTGGCCCATGGAGGCCCACACATCGGTGAAGATCACATCGGCATCCTTGGCCGCTTCCATGGGGTCCTGGGTCATCACAAATTTGGCATCGGTCACCGTTTCGGCATAGGCCAGCACATCGGGATGAGGCTGATAGGAAGCGGGGCAGGCGATGGAAACATCCATGCCGCATTTCAGGCCGCCCACGATGATGGAGTTTGCCATGTTGTTGCCGTCGCCGATGTAGCAGATCTTCAATCCTTCCAGCTTGGCTTTGTGTTCCCGGATGGTCATCAGGTCGGCCAGCACCTGGCAGGGGTGAGCCATGTCGGTGAGGCCGTTGATCACAGGGATGGAGCCATATTTGGCCAGGTCTTCCACTTCCTGCTGGTCGAAGGTGCGGATCATGATGCCGTCACAGTAGCGGCTGAGTACCCGGGCGGTATCCTGCACCGGCTCGCCCCGGCTGATCTGGCTGGTGGCGTTGGAGAGGAAGAGGGCGTGGCCGCCCAGCTGGAACATACCCACCTCAAAGGAAACACGGGTACGGGTGGAGTTCTTGCTGAAGATCATGGCCAGGGTCTTGCCCTGTAGCCGGGGATGGGGGATGCCGTGCTTCTGGTCGTATTTCAGCTGGTCGGCCAGGTCCAGGATCTCATAGATCTCTTCCCGGCTCAGGTCCAGCAGTTTCAAAAGATGCTTCTGCATGATAGTTATTCTCCTTTTTCGCTTTTCAGTTCATCCAGGACCTGTTTCAGGATGGCAAGGCCCTGATCCATTTCTTCTTTGGTGATGACCAGCGGGGGCAGCAGGCGCAGGGTGTCCTTGCCTGCTGTCAGAGCCAGAAGGCCCTTTTCCATCAGCTTGTTGTGCAGCTCGGTGTGAGTGATGCCGGTGACGCCTACGCCCAGCATCAGGCCCATGCCCCGCACGCCGGTGACAAAGGGGCTGTCCATGGCTTCGAGGGCCTTTTTCAGATAATCGCCCTTTTCCTTCACCTGGGCGAGAAATTCCGGGGTGAGGGTATCCATCACCACATTGGCGGCTGCTGCGGCCATGGGGTTGCCGCCGAAGGTGCTGCCGTGGGTGCCGGGGGAGAGCACATCCTTGCACTTTTCACCGGCCATAAAGCCGCCGAAGGGCATGCCGCCGGCGATGCCTTTGGCAAAGCTGACTGCGTCGGGAGTGACTCCAAACTGCTGGAAGGCAAACAGGGTGCCGGTGCGGCCCATGCCGGTCTGCACTTCGTCCATCAGCAAAAGCCAGTCCTTTTCCTGGCACAAAGCGGCCACTTTTTGCACATATTCCTTCTCCAGGGGATAGACGCCGCCTTCACCCTGGATGGGCTCCATCATCACGGCACACACATCGTCTCCCGCCACTTTCAGAAGGGCGTCCAGATCGTTGGCCGGGGCATAGCGGAAGCCTTCGGTGAAGGGGAAGAAGAACTCGTGGAAATGATCCTGGCCGGTGGCCCGCAGGGTGGTGATCGTCCGGCCGTGGAAGGAATTTTGCAGGGTGATGACGGTATGGCGTCCGGCGCCGTATTTGTCAAAGGAGTATTTCCGGGCCAGTTTGATCATGCCTTCGTTGGCCTCGGCGCCGGAATTGCCGAAGAACACGCCGCACATGCCGCTCTGGGGCACCAGACGGGAAGCCAGCAGGGCGCAGGGGGAGGTGTAATAGAGGTTGGAGATGTGCCCCAGCTTGAGAGCCTGGTCATAGATGGCCTTGGCCCATGTCTCGTTGCCGTAACCCAGGCTGCACACCCCGATGCCCGAGGTAAAGTCGATATACTCTTTGCCCTCTGTGTCATAGAGCTTGGCGCCCTTGCCGTGGTCGATGGCCACCGGGTTGCGCTTGTAGGTATGGAGGATATACTGGTCGTCCAGCTGTTTGATTTCTTCAAAATGCATAGGGGTTGGCTCCTTTCCTGTTTAATAGATCATGGTGCCGATGCCGGCATCGGAAAGCATCTCGATGAGAATGGAATGGGGGATGCGCCCGTCCAGGATGTGGGTGCGTTCCACGCCGGAGCGCACGGCCTCCACGCAGCAATCCACCTTGGGGATCATGCCGCCGGCGATGATGCCCTCCTTCACCAGCGGGGGCACATCGGAAGGGTGCACCTTGGAGATCAGGGTGCTTTCGTCGTTTTTGTCCCGGAGCAGGCCGCGCACATCGGTGAGCAGGATCAGCTTTTCCGCTCCCAGAGCGATGGCAATCTTGGCGGCAGCGGTGTCGGCGTTGATGTTATAGCAGCAGGGGGCGTCGATGCCCTGGGCCACAGTGGAAATCACCGGGATGAAGCCCTGTTCGATCTGGGCCTTGATGGGGTGAGGATCCACCTGGGTGATCTCGCCCACAAGGCCATAGTCCACCCCTTCTTCTGTGTGGCGCACGGCCTTCATCATGCCGCCGTCCAGGCCGCACAGGCCGATGGCCTTGCCGCCGGAGCGGTTGAGGGTGTCCACCAGGTTTTTGTTCACCTTGCCGCAGAGCACCATCTGCACCGCTTCCATGGTTTCTTCATCGGTGTAGCGCAGGCCGTTGACAAATTTGCTCTCCTTGCCCAGGCGGCGGAGCAGGTCGGAGATCTCCGGGCCGCCTCCGTGGACCACCACCACATTGATGCCCACCAGCTTGAGAAGGATGATGTCGCTGATCACGGCCTGGCGCAGTTCCGGGGAGATCATGGCGTTGCCGCCGTATTTCACCACAATGGTTTTATGATGGTATTCCTGGATATAGGGCAGGGCCTCCACCAGAACCTGGGCCTTGTCCGTATGGGAAAATTCCATGTTGTTCCCTTCTTTCTTCCAATGGGGCGGGTTAAGTCCGGTAATCCCCGTTGATCTTGATGTAATCGTAGGTGATGTCGCAGGCCCAGCAGGTGCACTGGGCATCCCCCTGGGACAGGGTGATGAGGATCTCTACTTCATCCTCGGTGAGCACCTTCCGGGCCAGATCTTCGTCAAAGGGAAGTCCCTGTCCCTTCTGGCACACGGTCACTTTCCCGGCCTGGGAAGCAAAGGTCACATCCACCTGAGTGGGATCGAAATCCACCCCGGCGTAGCCCATGGCGCAAAGTACCCGGCCCCAGTTGGCATCGCAGCCGAAAATGGCGGCTTTGGTGAGGGTGGAGGAAATGACGCTTTTGGAAAGGGCCTGGGCCTGCTCCACGCTTTCTGCCCCAGACACCGTGCAGGTGATCAGATGGCGGGCGCCTTCGCCGTCCTTGGCCATGGCTCGGGCCAGGTGGACGCACACCTTCAGAAGAGCCTGACAGAAAGTCTCATAAGCCGGGCCTTCCTCTGCAATTTCAGAGACGCCTGCCATGCCGTTGGCCAGGATGATGCAGCTATCGTTGGTGGAGGTGTCCCCGTCCACGCTGATCCGGTTGAAGCTCTGGTTTCCCACAGAGGACAGGGCCTTTTGCAGCAGGGCGGGGGAGATGGCACAGTCGGTGGTGAGGAAACAGAGCATGGTGCCCATATTGGGATGGATCATGCCGCTGCCCTTGGCAATGCCGCCAATGACCACTTCCTTGCCTTCCAGCTGGAAGGAGACGGCCACCTCTTTTTTCTGGGTGTCGGTGGTCATGATGGCGTGGGCGGCGTTATCGCTGGCCTCAGGGGAATGGGCCAGTTTTCCGGCCAGCACCGGCATGCTTTCCTGGATGGGGGCAATGGGCAAAGTCTGGCCGATGACCCCGGTGGAAGCCACCAGCACCTGTTCCGGGGAAAGGGACAGGGCCTGGGCTGCCGCCTGGCACATGGCCAGTGCGTTTTCATTTTCCATGGGGGCGCAGGCATTGGCGTTGCCGCTGTTGACAGCTACGGCCTGAGCCGTGCCGCTTTTTACATGGTTTTGGCTGAGACGCACCGGGGCGGCCTTCACCTTGTTGCGGGTGAAGATGCCGGCTGCGGCGCAGGGTTTTTCAGAATAAATCAGGGCCAGATCCTTTTTGTCGCCGGAATTTGCTTTGACGCCCACATGGATGCCGGCAGCGGAGAAGCCCTGGGCGGCACATACGCCGCCGGGGATGAAATGTATCATGGTCAGCTCCTTTTTCAAAACGGAGGTGGAGTGTTTTTTAAATAAGTCCCTGGGTTTCGGGGAGGGAGAGCATCAGGTTCATGTTCTGCACCGCCGCGCCGGAGGCGCCCTTGCCCAGGTTGTCAAACAGGGCAGTGACGGTGAAGCGTTCCCCGCTTCCGGCCACCACCAGATGCAGCCGGTTGGTGCCGGAGAACTGGTTTGCATACAGGGTGCCTTTTTCCAAAACGGAGTCCTCCACTGTGACAAAGGTTTGCCCTTTATAGTGCCGGGCCAGGATCTGCCGCACTTCTTCCGGGGAGGAGATTCCTTGCAGCTGGGAGAGATGGAAGGGGACGGTAACCGCCATACCCTTGTAATAGTTATCCACAATGGGGGTGAACAGGGGCGGGGTGTCCAGCTGGCACAGATGGGCGATCTCCGGCAGATGCTTGTGCTGCTGGTTCAGCCCGTACAGGCCGGGGGAGGAGAGAGTCTCCGGCCGGTTTTCCTCTTCATACTGGCCGATCATCTTTCGTCCGCCGCCGGAATAGCCGGTGAGGGAGAAACAGGACAGCAGGGCGCCGGAAGAAAGGGCGCCGGAGGAGCGCAGGGGATAGATAATGCTGATAAAGCCGGTGGCGTGACAGCCCGGATTCGCCACCCGGCTGCTCTGGCTGATGTCCTGCCGTCTTTCCGGGGAGAGTTCCGGGAAACCGTAGTCCCAGCCGGCCGCTGTGCGGTGGGCGGTGGAGGCGTCGATGATCCGGGCCTTGGAGCCTTCGGCCAGCTTCACCGCTTCCCGGGCGGCGTCATCGGGCAGGCAGAGAAAGACGATGTCGGCCTTGTGGATCATCTCCTGCCGGGCGGCGGGATCTTTCCGCTTTTCCGGGTCGATGGAGATCAGTTCCACCCCGGGGTGGGAGGCCAGTCGCTGATGGATCTGCAGGCCGGTGGTGCCCTCCTGACCGTCGATATAGACCAGTGGCTTCATTTGTTTTCCTCCTTGGGGGTGTGCTCTGCGATGAACTGCTCCAGGTTCTCGATCTGGCGGCTGGTCTCCGCCGGAGCAGGGCCGCCGTAGCTTGCGCGAAGGGCCATGCAGTTTTCCAGGTTGAGGGATTGGTAAATGTCCTCTTCAAAGAGGGGAGAGGCCTTTTGCAGTTCGGGAAGGGTCAGCTCTTCCAGGGTCTTGTTCTGGGCGGTGCACTGAGCCACAAGCTGGCCCACCAGGGTGTAGGCATCCCGGAAGGGAAGTCCCTTGCGGGTCAGGTAGTCGGCGCAGTCGGTGGCGTTGATGAAGCCGTGGCCTGCGGCCCGGCGCATATTCTCCGGCAGCACCTTCATGGTTTCGATCATGGCGGTGAACACCGGCAGGCACATTTCCACGGTGTCCAGCGCGTCAAACACAGGCTCTTTGTCTTCTTGCATATCCTTGTTGTAGGCCAGGGGCAGGGATTTCATCACAGTGAGCAAAGTGATCAGGCTGCCATAGACCCGGCCGGTTTTACCACGCACCAGCTCGGCCACATCGGGGTTCTTCTTCTGGGGCATGATGGAAGAGCCGGTGGAATAGGCGTCATCCAGTTCGATGAACTTGAATTCCCAGCTGCACCACAAAATGATCTCCTCGGAGAAGCGGGACAGATGCATCATCAGGATGGAAAGATCGCTGAGAAGCTCCAGGGCGTAATCCCGGTCGGAAACCCCGTCCAGGGAGTTTTCCATGGGAGCGGCAAAGCCCAGGGCCTGGGCGGTCTGGTACCGGTCAATGGGATAGGTGGTGCCCGCCAAAGCGCCGGAACCCAGAGGACATTCATCCAGCCGCTCAAGGCAGTCTTCCAGCCGGGTCACATCCCGTTTCAGCATGGCTCCATAGGCCAGAAGATGCTGGGCAAAGGAGATGGGCTGGGCACGCTGCAGATGGGTGTAGCCGGGCATGACGGTGCTTTTGTGCTGGGAAGCCTTCTGGCAGATGGCCTTTTCCAGCTGAAGCAGCTGGGAGATGACGGTGGGAATGTGCCGGCGGACAAAAAGGCGGAAGTCCAGCGCCACCTGGTCGTTCCGGGAGCGGCCGGTGTGCAGGCGCTTGCCGGCCTGGCCGATCTGCTCGGTCAGCCGGGATTCGATGTTCATGTGGATGTCTTCCTGATCCAGTTTGAATTCCATCTCGCCTTTTTCGATGTCCAGAAGGATCTGCGCAAGGCCCTTTTGGATGGCTTCGTTGTCCTCCTTTGTGATGATGCCCTGTTTGGCCAGCATAGCGGCGTGGGCCTGGCTGCCCTGGATGTCTTCTTTATAGAGGCGCTGGTCAAAGGGGATGGAGGCGTTGAGGGCGTCCACCAGCGCATCGGTGTCCTTGCCGAATCTTCCGGACCAAAGTTTCATATTGTTTCCCTTTCTTCTTTTTTAGTTAAGAGGACGGGGCGAAGAAAATTTCTCCGCCCCGGTGAATTTTTTAAAATGGATGGGCCGATGGCTTACAGCTTGCCCTGTTCCCGCAGTGCCAGGACGGTGTCGGGCAGACCCCACAGGTTGATAAAGCCGGTGGCGTTGGTCTGATCGTAGCTGCTCTCTTCGAAGGTCACCAGATCCTCGGAATACAGGCTGTAAGGAGAGGTGATGGAAGAGGTGATGATATTGCCCTTATACAGCTTGAGCTTGACGGTGCCGGTGACATATTCCTGGCTCTTTGTCACAAAAGCGCTGAGGGCTTCCCGCAGGGGGGAGAACCATTTGCCGTTGTAGAGCAGGTCGGCAAAGTCCACCGCCAGCTTGGTCTTCATGTGAGCGGTATCCCTGTCCAGAGTGATCATTTCCAGCAGCTGATGAGCCTTATAAAGGATGGTGCCGCCGGGGGTCTCATAGACGCCTCTGTCCTTCATGCCAACCAGCCGGTTTTCCACGATGTCCAACAGGCCGATGCCGTTTTCGCCGCCCAGCTTGTTCAGCTTGCGGATCACATCGCTGGACTTCATCTTTTCGCCGTCCACGGCTACGGGCACGCCCTTCTCAAAATCGATGGTCACATAGGTGGCCTTGTCGGGAGCGGCCAGGGGGCTGACGCCCATCTCCAGGAAACCGGGCTTTTCGTACTGGGGCTCGTTGGCGGGATCTTCCAGATCCAGGCCTTCGTGGCTCAGGTGCCACAGGTTCTTGTCCTTGGAGTAGTTGGTCTCGCGGCTGATCTTCAGGGGCACATTGTGCTTTTCGGCATAGTCGATCTCTTCGTCTCTGCCCTTGATGTCCCACTCACGCCAGGGGGCGATGATGGGCATATCCGGTGCAAAACGCTTGATGGCCAGCTCGAAGCGCACCTGGTCGTTGCCCTTGCCGGTGCAGCCATGGCAGATGGCGTCGGCGTTTTCCTTCTTGGCGATCTCCACCAGGCGTTTGCCGATGATGGGCCGGGCGAAAGCGGTGCCCAGCAGATACTGCTCATAGCTGGCGCCCATCTGCATGGAGGGGATGATCACATCGTCCACCATTTCATCGGTGAGATCTTCGATATACAGCTTGGAAGCGCCGGTCTTGATGGCCTTTTCCTCCAGGCCTTCCAGCTCGTCGTTCTGTCCCACATCACCGGCCACGGCGATGATTTCCGGGTTGTTGTAGTTTTCTTTCAGCCAGGGAATGATGATGGAAGTGTCCAGGCCGCCGGAATAGGCCAGCACGATTTTTTTGATCTTGCTCTTATCCATGAGTAAAACCTCCGTTTGTTTGTTGACGATGGCTTAATTATACGACTATATGCATGAATATGCAATTATCAGATTGCACAAGAAGGAAAGGGATTTTTGGGAAATTTGTATGTTATATCAACATAATGTTTAAATATTCATAATGCGCCATGGTATAAAAAGGGCTATAATAGGCTCCAAAGGAGGGGATCGTGTGGTCATTGCCGATCTGCATATCCATTCCCGCTATAGCCGGGCCACCAGCCGGGATGGAGATCTGGAGCATCTGGATCTGTGGGCCCGGAAGAAGGGGATCGGCCTTGTGGGGACGGGGGATTTTACCCACCCGGCCTGGAGAATGGAGCTGAGAGAAAAGCTGGAGCCCGCCGAAGAAGGGCTTTATGTGCTGAAAAAGCCCTACCGTTTGCTGGATGAGGGAGAAAGCCCCCGGTTTGTGATCACTGGGGAAATCAGCTCCGTTTATAAAAGGCACGGAAAGACCCGGAAGGTTCACAATCTGCTGCTTTTGCCTTCTTTGGAAAAGGGGGAGGAGCTTTCGGAGAAACTTTCCCGGGTGGGGAACCTGCATGCCGACGGCCGGCCCATTCTCAAACTGGACAGTGAGGATCTGCTGGGGATGCTGCTGGACACATCCCCGGAAGGAGAGCTGATCCCGGCCCATATCTGGACGCCCCATTTTTCTATGTTTGGGGCCTTTTCTGCCTTTTCCACTTTGGAAGAGTGTTTCGGCGATCTGGCGGGGCACATCCACGGCATAGAGACCGGCCTTTCTTCTGACCCGCCTATGAATGCCGGCGTGCCGGCCCTCCAGAGGCTGCGGCTCATTTCCAACTCCGATGCCCATTCCCCGGGAAAACTGGGGCGGGAGGCGAGTCTCCTGGAGATCGATCTGTCTTATCAGAATTTGTTGGACGCTATCCGCCAAGGTGAGGAAAAGGGATGGCGGGGGACCATTGAATTTTTTCCCCAGGAGGGAAAATACCACTGGGATGGCCACCGGGCCTGCGGGGTGTCCATGGCGCCGGAAGAAGGGGAAAAACGGGGCAACATTTGCCCGGTGTGCGGCAAAAAGATGACGGTGGGGGTGTGCCATCGGGTGCTGGAGCTGTCCGGAGCTGGAAAAACAGAGACTGCCCCCTATGAGAGCCTGGCTCCTTTGCCGGAGACCATTGCCGCCTCTTTGCATGTGGGGGTCTCGTCGGTGAAAGTGAAGCGGCTGTATGAAAACTTGCTTTGTCAGTTGGGGCCGGAGTTTTTCATTCTGCGTCAGGCCAGGATAGAGGATGTGGAGAAAGTGGCCGGGGCCTGTGTGGCTCAAGGGCTTTTGAACCTGAGAGAGGGAAAGGTGTGCTGGGAGCCGGGGTATGACGGAGTCTATGGCAAACTTTACCTTCTTACAGAGCAGGAACGAAAAGAGCTGAAATAAAAAAAGAACTGCCCGGAGGCAGTTCTTTTTTTATGATAAGGAAAAGGATTGTGTTTTATTGACGGGAGGGGATCTTCATCGCTTTGCGCAGCAGCAAAAGTCCCAGGGGGAACAAAAGGGACAGAGCGGCCACGCCTGCCCGGGAGGTGTTGAACAGCTGGGTGGAGAATCCCATGATCATAGCACCGGTAAAGGAGGCGCTTTTTCCAAAGATATCGAAGAAACCGAAAAATTCCGCCGAACGCTCTTTGGGGATGATCTTGGCGTAATAGGAGCGGGACAGGGCTTGAATGGTGCCCTGGAACACCGCCACGCACACGGCCAGGAACCAGAATTCCCAGGCGCGGTCCAGCTGAAGGGCAAATACCGCTACAAAGAAATAACCCAGAATACACACCTGGATCAGGTTTTCCGGCTTGTAGCGGCGGCAGAGCTTGGCAAAAAACAGGGAACAGGGGAAAGCCACTACCTGGGTCAGCAGCAGAGCCAGTACCAGGTTAGTGTCGGAGATGCCCACATCCTTGCCGTAAGAGGTGGCCAGATCAATAATGGTGTAGACCCCATCAATATAGAAGAAAAAGGCCAGCAGGAACCAAAAGACCTTTTTTTCCTTGCGGATGTCTCGCAGGGTGCGCCCCAGACGGCGGAGGCTTTCCTTCACCGCACCAGGGGCCCGGGGGACAAAGTGGACCTGCCGGTAATTTTTCAGCAAAGGCAGGGAACAGCCGATCCACCACAGGGCGGTGATCAAAAAGGCGATGCCGGTGGCGGTGGCTGTGCCTAGTCCGGTTTGTTCGGCTGTCAGGATCAGGGCCAGGCAAAGGACAAAGGGAAGGCAGCTGCCCAGATAGCCCCAGGCATAGCCCTTGGAGGATACCATATCCATACGGCTGTCCTCGGTCACATCGGAGAGCATGGCGTCATAAAACACCAGGCTGCCGGAAAAACCGATCTTGGCCAAGATGAACAGCACCAGAAATCCCATCCAGCCCAGGGGCATGGGCAGGGCCAGACAACCTACCACACCCAAAGCCAGCATGGCGGTGAAAAGCGGCTTTTTAAAGCCTTTGGTGTCGGCCAGAGCGCCCAGGGTGGGGCCCAGAAAAGCCACTACTAAGGTGCAGAAAGCGGCGGTATAGCTCCAATAGGCGGTGGAGTCGTGGTCGGCTACGCCGGCGGCGGAGGTGAGGTTTTTGAAAAAGATGGGCATGATGGTGGAGGCCATCAGCACAAAGGCCGAGTTGCCCACATCATATAAAACCCAGCTGCGCTCCAGGGGAGTCAGGCGGTCCCGGTTTTTCATAGGGCATCTCCTCCAAATGTGAGGTTCAGCCGGGAAGAGAAGGCGTCGCCGTTGTCCAGGGCCGAAAGGAACAGGGCCATCTGGGAAGCGGTCTCCGCCACTTCATTTTCCAGAAGCTCCATCAGCACCCGGCTGGTTTCCAGACAGGCCGGATGGGGCTGGGGACGGAGGATCAGGCCATGGAATTTGTCGTACAGCCCGCCCAGACGCATTCCCCCCAGCAAAAGCCCCTGAAGAGGCGCGGAGGGATTGGAGAGCACACGGCAGATCTTTTTCATGGAAGAAAGGCAGGTTTGCCACTGCCGGGCGGTGGTGCCCGGGTAGAAAGGCTCGATGACAAGACACAGGGAA
>JAHZHY010000318.1:1658-4871 GCA_019420045.1 Clostridiales bacterium | reverse complement strand
ATTTGGAGATGGTCTGACGGCTGACTCCCAGCTGCTCCGCCACATTTTCCTGAGAAAGACCACTTTTTTTCCGGGCCTGATACAGGCTTTTTCCCAAACTCATATACTTCCTCCTCATCGGCTGTTTTTCTCTATTATACCGGCTTGCTTTTGCCAATACCACCAAGGCACTCTGTCATTTCTGCCCGTTTTCTTCACATTCTTCCTGGAATTCTCCTCCCATTCCCCCGGGTCCCAAGGAAAAATCCCGGACAAAAAGCTGATCCTGATGGCTTTGCAAAAGAACCAACGCACTGGACACCAAAAGCGGCATGGTCTCTTCCGGATCATCCAGTCTGAGCCCAAAATCCTCTTTCAGCTTCCGCAGCCGGTAAAGTATGGTATTTCGATGGGTAAACAGCCTTTCGCAAGTCTGCTGAATGGAATGATGGCAGATACAATAGGTGTACAGCGTCAAACAAAACTGAGTGCCATGGCGCTCGTCGTAAGCGGCCACCTCTTTGATCTGGGGATCGATGAAATCCGGCCGTTGGGCCAGTTGGCGCAGCCGCATCAAATTGCGGCATTGGCCGGTTTGCACGACAAAGGCCCCTTCCCGGTGGGTAAACAGATACTGCATCACTTCCTGAGCGGCCCGGTAGACCTGAGGAAGCAGATACAGATCCTCAAAGGGGTCGGTAACCACCACCCGCAGCCGGTTTTGTCTGGCCAACACCTCCAGCGGCTCCAATATCTCCGGCTCCTCCAAAAGCAGCAGCACTTCATCCTGATACAAAAAAGGAGGCGATTGGGGAAATTCCCGCTGCAATTCATGCTTGAGCGTATCATCCCGGAAATTCAGGCTGCGATATAGCCCCAGATTGATCAGCACCAACCGGGCCGGGCGGTAATTGATCAGCCGGGTGGTCATAGCCTGGGTATAAAAAGCAGCCCGTCCGGAAAATTTGCCGTCCAGCAAATGGGTGAGCACTTCTTCCGCTGTGGTGCCATAGGTCCGCCCTCGCCGCTCCAGGCAAAAAAGCTGCTTGGCCAGAATGGCTTCCAGCCTGAGAAAATCGCCCTTGGGCCTTGCCGCCAGATCCCCTTTCACATCCACGCAGATCAGGTAACCCACCCGCATTCCGCCGCTGTTGAGGGTGGAAAATCTTCTGGCATACACACTGTCCTCCACGGGCAGAAATGCACCGTCTGTGGGGTCGGGCCTTGCATCCCAGTTGAGCGCAGACACCACTTCATAAGTGATCTCCCCCCGATCGAGAGCCGCTTCAAACACCCCATCCCGAAACCCTTCCGGCACATAGCTGGCCATGATATGAAAGGCAATATCCACCACCAGAAGAGGACAGCCCAGCATGACGCCAATATCTTTTACCAACGGTTCCAGCCGATCATCCCGCAAAAAATCCTGCATCAGCCTGTCCCAATCCATACTTCCCCTCCTCTTGTGCTGACAGCACAAATACCTGATTCAAAATTATATCATCAGCCCCGTGTAAAGTCCAGATTTTGAGACTATGATAATCCCCAGAAACAACAAGTAGGTTGGATCGGAGGAATTGATATGAGTGCAGAAAAAAAGAATGTGAACATCTGGAAAACCCTGCAAAAGGTTCCCGCCGGAACCATGTTTGTTCCTTTGATCATCGGCGCGCTGATCACCACAGTGGCCCAAGGGATCTTCCAGTTTGATCTTTGGAACTATCTAGGAAACCCCATGAAAGATATGTTCTCATCCAGCGGCCAGATGCTGCTGATCGGGCTGATACTGTTTTGCACCGGTACTTCTCTCAAGCTGGGAGACCTGAAAGACGCACTGCGCCGAGGGGTTTTGCTGATCCTGGTGCGTTTGGTCATCGCCTATGCCCTGTGCGCCCTGTTCTATGCGGCCTTTGGTTATGACGGCATTCTGGGAATTTCCTTCCTGGCCTTTGTCTGCGCTGTCACCAGTGCCAATGCCGCTTTGTATATGGGCATCATTCAGCCTTTCGGTGACAAATCGGATAAGGCCAGCTTTGGTGTGATGCTCATCTGCTCCATGCCTCTGCTGCCCCTGCTCTTCCTGGGATTCTTCGGCACATCCGGCTTCGGCATGGCTCAGGTGCTCCAGATCGTCTCTTTGCTCATCCCCTTTGTGCTGGGCATGATCCTGGGCAACCTGGATGAAGATATCCGCAAGGTGTTTGCCGGCGGCAACGCCATCATCCTGCCCTTCCTGGGCTTTGAGTTCGGCTCCACCATCAATCTGTTTGACGCCTTCAAAATGCTCCCTCAGGGGCTGCTGCTCAGCGTGCTGTACTTCATCGTCGTCATCACACCTTCTTATATTTTTGAGCGCCGTGTGCTCCACCGCCCGGGCTATGCCTCGGTAGCCAGCGCGTCGCTGGCCGGTGTAGCTCTGGCCATCCCTTCCATGGCCGCCCAGGCCAACACCGCTCTGGAACAGTACACCACCAGCTCCGTGGCTACACTGGCCTTTGTGCTGGCTGTCACCAACATCCTTTGCCCCTTCATGGTCCGCTGGGTGCTCAAACGGCATCCCGCCGACTCTACCAAGGCGGCCCAATAACCCGTCTCCTTTGTTAACCATTCCAGAAAGGAAGTTTTATTATGATCAAAATGATCCAAGCCTCTACTCTCAATGCCCTGATGCTGGGCAATTTTGACTGCACCACATCCGTAGATTCCTTCCTCAAAGAAGCCGATACCGGCATCGGCACCTACACCGGCCTGGACGGCGAAGCCATCTTTGAAAACGGTGTGGCCTACCGGGCCACAGCCGATGGCAATGTCACCGTGATGTCCCCGGAAGACGGCGTGGCCTTTGGCACAGTAGCCAAGTTAGACACCACCGTTCCTGTAGAAAAGCTGGAAAACATCTCCTCCATCGAAGTGCTGAAAGCGAAGCTGGCTCCCTATGTGGAGAAAAACCCCAACATCTTTTACATGCTCAAGGCCACAGGCACTTTCGGAAAAATGCATGTCCGCAGCTGCTATGCCTGCGAAAAGCCCTATCCCACCTTGTCCGAAGCGGCCAGCCATCAGAAAGAATTCCAATACCAGAATGTATCGGGCAGTGTCATTGCGGTATATTGCCCGCCCTATGTGGAAGGAATCAACCTCCCCGGCTGGCACTTCCACTTCCTCAGCCAGGACAAGACCACCGGCGGCCATATCCTGGGGCTGCAGGCCGATTCCCTTTCCTTGCAGCTGAAC
>JAHZHY010000318.1:0-1648 GCA_019420045.1 Clostridiales bacterium | reverse complement strand
ATCCTGGATTGGGAGCTGCTGCTGCCTGAAAATCCCGAATTTGCCTCCCGGGATCTTTGCGAAGACCTCAGCGCCAAAACCGCCGCTGTAGAAGGCAACGACAAGCACTAATCATCATAAACCTCCTCCCTTTCTGCATTTTCCCCCTGCTCTGTGTGTATCCATATGCCTCCTTTGCTGGGCCATTGACCCTGGCCCAGCAAAGGGGGCTTTTTCGTTTGCTCTTCCTTTTCTTTTCTTGACAACCTGGACAGAAAAGCCTATAATTATTTTAGAACAATTCCAATTCCAATTCAGAGGTTATCATGACAAAATACGCACAAGCCATTCAGCAAATCGTGGAATCCTCCGGCTGCCATATGACGGCCGACCAGATCTTCATTCAGCTGCGGCAGATCTACCCCACTGTGGCCCTGGCCACGGTGTACAACAACCTGGGAAAGCTGTGCCAAAGCGGCCTTTTACGGAAAATCTCCGCCGAAGGGATGCCCGACCGCTATGACCGGCCCCAGCGCCATGACCATTTGATCTGCCAGGTCTGCGGCAAACTCACGGATCTGCACTTGAAGGATCTCACCGATCAGCTGCAGCAGCAGCTGGACATCCCCTTTTTGTCCTATGACCTGAAGCTGGTCTACATCTGTGATGAGTGCCGTCAGAAGATGGAACAGGGAGCACACCGGGACTCCATCACACCCTAAAACGACGAGACACCTTGAAAGGAGGAACAATATGAGCAAATGGATCTGTCAAATCTGCGGCTATGTCTATGACGAGGAGAAGGAAGGCATTCCCTTTTCCCAGCTTCCGGACTCCTGGGTCTGTCCTCTGTGCGGAGCCGACAAGGCTTCCTTTTCCCCGGAGGGCGGCGTGGAGGAAAAGCCTCAGGCGCCCATGCCGGTGATCCATGAGGACCTGGAAGAGCTTTCTCCCGGCGTTCTGGCGGCCGTATGCTCCAACCTGGCCCGGGGCTGCGAAAAACAGTACCAGGCAGAAGAAGCCGCTCTTTACCAGCAGCTGGCCGACTTCTTCACCGCTGCCGCGCCTGCGGCTCCCCAAAACACCCTGGAGGATCTGTCTTCCCTGGTATCCCAGGACCTGAACCAGGGCTATCCCACTCTTCACTCCGCAGCCAAGGCCGAAAAAGACCGGGGTACCCAGCGGATCTGTGTCTGGGGTGAAAAAGTGACCCGCATTGCAGACTCCCTTCTCAAACGCTATCAGAAAGAAGGAGAAGCTTTCCTGCAAGGCACCCGGATCTGGGTGTGCTCTGTGTGCGGCTTTATCTATGTGGGGGACAGTGCCCCGGAACTTTGTCCGGTATGTAAAATTCCCGCATGGAAATTTGATGTTGTGGAAGGGAGGAAGGGAAAATGAAACGATATGCTGTGCGAAACCTTCGTCTTTGCACCAAAGACTGCCTGTGCCTCTATGTGTGCCCCACCGGAGCCACCGATACAGAGAACAGCATCATCGATGTGAAAAAATGCCTGGGCTGCGGCATCTGTGCCGACGCCTGTCCCAGCGGGGCCATCTCCATGGTGCCCGCCGAATATCCCCCGCAGCAGCCGAAAACCCAGGAAGTGTGCGCTCCCGCGTTCGCTCTGGCCCAGAACAAGGCTCTGGAGGAAAAAGCAGCCTTGCAGCT
>JAHZHY010000317.1:1183-4743 GCA_019420045.1 Clostridiales bacterium | reverse complement strand
ATCTGCCCTGGGTCAGCGAGATCAGCATGTATGCCCGGGCTGACGATATTCTGCGCAAATCTCCGGAGGATCTGCGCACGCTGCGCCAGATGGGGCTGCGGGATCTTCATGTGGGTGTGGAATCGGGCAGCGATACCGTGCTGCTCATGGCGAACAAGGGGGAGACGGCGGCCGACCTGCTGAGGGCTTTCCGCAAACTGGACGAGGCCGGCATTCAGTATCTGGTCACCTCCATCCTGGGGTTGGGTGGCAAGCAGATGTGGAAGAGCCACGCCATCGAAACCGCCCGGCTGTATAACCAGATCCATCCCCGGAACATCTGGGTGCTGGCGCTGAAACTGTTCCCGGGAACGCAGTTATACCGGCAGGCCAGCCAGGGCCTTTTTGAGCCCATGACCCCCTGGCAGATGCTGCGGGAAGAGCGGCTGCTGGTCCAGTGTCTGGAAGTGAAGGACTGCTTTTATATGGATACCACCGCTCTCAATCAATACACCCTGGCGGCCCATCTCCCCGATGGAAAAGAGGGACTTTTGCAGGCCATTCATCAGCTGTTGGTGGACGAAGAGCTGCCGGTGGGATATGGAAGCGGAGAGAAAGGGGTGCTGTCGTGACGATGGAAACACAGGAAAAGCTGCCCTTGGGGCGTTGGCGCCATTTCAAAGGCGGAGAATATCAGGTGTATGGCGTGGCCATTCATTCGGAGACAGAGGAAGAATATGTGGTGTACCGCCCCTTGTATGGGGAAGGGAAACTGTGGGTCCGTCCCCTTTCCATGTGGCTGGAAGAAGTGGAGCGGGATGGAAAAAAGCAGAAACGATTCACCTATATCGGAGAATAGAAACTCCTGTTTCTGGAAAAAATAAAAAATATGACGAAAATCCTTGCAATGGACGGGTATATCCGATATAATATAAGAAATTTTAGGCATCTGTCGCGGCGCGGCGCGGAGGCCGGAATAAAAAGAATTTCGCCTGCACGCAAAGCCTTCAGTTGACTGGGGGCTTTTCTTTCGGTCAGCCGCCGCAGAATAGGAGGTTTTTATGGGAAAGAATTTGCTGGAACTGAAAAGCCTGGATGTGTCCGAAATCGTTTCCATCCTGGATCAGGCCCAAGCCTTTCACGATGGGGAAGTCTTTCGCGGCCTGGAAGGACGCATTGCCGCCAATTTGTTTTTTGAACCCTCGACCCGTACCCAGTACAGCTTCAATGTAGCTGAAGTGAAACTGGGTCTACGGGTCGTTTCTTTTAATCCGGCTGGCTCCTCTTTGCAGAAGAACGAAAGCTTCTATGACACCGTCAAAACATTCGACAGCTTCGGCCCCGATCTGCTGGTCATCCGCCATGTGGAAAATGAGTACTATAACCAGCTGCTGGGCCATGTGAATGCCAAGATTTTGAACGGCGGCGATGGCACCGGCAACCATCCCACCCAGTCTTTGCTGGATCTGCTCACCATCCGCCAGGAGTTCGGCCATTTTGAAGGGCTGAAGGTGGCCATTATCGGAGATGTGTCCCACAGCCGGGTGGCCCACACCAACTTCGAGGTGATGGGACGGCTGGGCATGGAAGTGTGCACCAGCGGCCCGGAGGAATATATGGAGACCGCCCTCAATTATAAGCCCTTTGAGCAGGCGGTGCGGGAAAGCGATGTGGTGATGCTCCTTCGGGTGCAGCACGAACGCCACAAAGAGAAGATGCACCTTTCGGTGGAAGAATATCACCAGCGTTACGGCATGGACAAGCAAAAGCTCAGCTGGATGAAGGATGGAGCCATCATCATGCACCCCGCTCCCTTCAACCGGGGCGTGGAGATCGCCGATGAAGTGGTGGAATGCAGCCGTTCCCGCATCTTCAAGCAGGTGAACAACGGCGTGTTTGTCCGTATGGCCGCCATCAAGCGGGCCCTGTGGGATTAAACGCCGGGTAAAATAGAGAAGAAATAACCCACCGTTGTGGGAAGTCAGATACAGGGAGGAAACACAGATGGAAAAAACCCAACGCTTCGACCGTAAGTTGGTTTTTGAAAACGGGCGTGAGTTTCTGGGCGCAGGTTTCGGCAGCCCGCGGGAAGCTCTGTGCCAGTGCAGCTTTGACACCGCCATGATCGGCTATCAGGAGATCCTCAGCGATCCGGCCTGTGCCGGGGAGGCTCTGGTAATGACCTATCCGGTGATCGGCAGCTATGGTATGGCCGACGAGGACTATGAGTCCCGGGCCTGCTACGCCGGATGCCTGATTGTCCGCCGTTATAATGACCGCCCCTCCAACTTCCGCTACACCAAAACACTGGAAGAAGTGATGGTGGAAAACGACATCCCCGGCATCCAGGGTGTGGACACCCGGGCCATCGGCCGGATGCTCCGGGATGAGGGCAGCATGAAGGTGCTGCTCACTGACAAGGACACCAGCCTGGAAAAAGCCATGGAGCTCATTCGTCAGGCAGCCCCCGAAGAGGGCCTGGCCAAGAAGGTGGGCGGCAAGAAGATCCGTTACAGCCGTACTGCCAACTTCCGCTACAATGTGGCGGCGGTGGACTGCGGCATCCGTCAGAGCAGCATCCGCTGCCTGAACAATCGGGGCTGCAATGTGACCATTGTGCCCCAGGACATCACAGCGGAGGAGCTGAAGGCTCTCAAGCCCGACGGCCTGTTCCTCTCCAGCGGCCCGGGCGATCCCAAGGAATGTGAGGGAGTCATCGCCCTGGTGAAGGAGATGTGGGGCCAGATGCCCATCTTCGGCGTGGGACTGGGCTGCCAGATCATCGCCCTGGCCGCCGGCGGCGATACCTATAAGATGAAGCATGGTCACAACGGCGGCAATGTGCCGGTCAAGACCATTTATGGAGACAAGCGGGAGATCACTTCCCAGAGCCACAGCTTTGCCATCTGCGAAAAGAGCCTGGAGAACACCTCTTTGAAGGTGACCCACCGCCATCTGCTGGATGACACTGTGGAAGGCATCATGGAGGAAAAGAGCCGGGTGATCGGCGTGCAGCATTATCCGGAAAACGACCCCGGCGCCGACGACTGCGCCTATGTGTATGATACCTTTATCACCATGATGGACAACGCCAAAGAGGGAGGAAGCAACAATGCCTAAACGCACCGATATCAATAAGATCCTGGTGATCGGTTCCGGCCCCATCGTCATCGGACAGGCGGCGGAATTCGATTACTCGGGCACCCAGGCCTGTCTGGCCCTGAAGGAAGAGGGCTACAAGGTCATTCTGGTCAACTCCAACCCGGCCACCATCATGACCGATACCAACATCGCCGACAAGGTGTATATGGAGCCCCTGAATCTGGAATATGTGGCCCGGATCATCCGCATGGAGCGGCCCGATGCCATCATCCCCACCCTGGGCGGCCAGACCGGCCTGAACCTGGCTATGCAGCTGGCCCAGAAGGGCGTGCTGGAGGAGTGCGGCGTGGAGATTCTGGGCACTCCCTTTGATTCCATCGACCAGGCGGAAGACCGGGAGAAGTTCAAAGACCTGTGCGTGCGCATCGGTGAGCCTGTGCTGGAAAGCTACATCGCCCATTCGGTGGAGCAGGCCAAGG
>JAHZHY010000317.1:0-1173 GCA_019420045.1 Clostridiales bacterium | reverse complement strand
CCATCGTGCTCCGTCCGGCCTTTACCCTGGGCGGCACCGGCGGCGGTTTCTGCGACAACGAGGAAGAGCTGCTGAACCTGGCCGAAAGCGCCCTGCATCTGTCCCCGGTGGGCCAGGTGCTGGTGGAAAAGTCCATCAAGGGCTATAAAGAAATCGAGTTTGAGGTCATGCGGGACAAGAACGACACCGCCATTGCCATCTGCTCCATGGAGAACATCGACCCTGTGGGCGTCCACACCGGCGACAGCATGGTGGTGGCCCCCGCTCAGACCCTGACCGGCAAGGAATACCATATGCTCCGGGATGCCGCGCTGCGGATCATCCGGGAACTGGGCATCGAAGGCGGCTGCAATGTGCAGTTTGCTCTGGACCCCTATTCCTTCCGCTATTATGTCATCGAAGTCAATCCCCGTGTGTCTCGTTCTTCCGCTCTGGCTTCCAAGGCCAGCGGTTTCCCCATCGCCAAGGTGTCTGCCAAGATCGCCGTGGGCATGGCTCTGGATGAGATCAACCTGGGCAGCGTTCCCGCTAGCTTTGAGCCCTCTCTGGACTACATCGTCTGCAAAGTGGCCCGCTTCCCCTTTGATAAATTCGACAAGGCTTCCAAGCTGCTGACCACTCAGATGAAGGCCACCGGCGAAGTCATGGCCATCGGCCGCACCATGGAAGAAAGCCTGCTGAAGGCAGTGCGCTCCCTGGAAGCCGGTGTCAACCATGTGTGGAAGGAAAAATTCGACCACTTCACCGTGGACGAGCTGCTGCAGGAGATCGCCACCCCCACCGACGAGCGCCTCTATGCCATTGCTGAGCTGGTGCGCCGGAATGTGGATCTGATGATGATCTGCCAGCAGACCAAGATCGACTACTTCTTCATCGACGCCATCCGCAACATCGTGGAATATGAGACGGTGTGCAAGGAAAACCCGGGAGATGCCGAGGTGCTGAAGGAAGCCAAGCGTCTGGGCTTCTCCGATGCCTTCCTGGGCAAGCTGTGGGGCATGGACGAGCTGGAAGTGCTCAAGCTGCGCCAGGAGCACAACATTTGGCCGGTATACAAGACCATTGACACCTGCGCCGGTGAGTTTGCCGCCTATGTGCCCTATTTCTACTCCACCTACGAGGAGGAGAACGAGTCCATCGTCACCGACAAGCCCTCGGTGCTGGTGCTGGGCA
>JAHZHY010000316.1 GCA_019420045.1 Clostridiales bacterium | reverse complement strand
CCTGGATCAGGTCTCTCCCCTGCTGCGGGGCGCAGAAGGCACCAAGGTCACCGTCAGCGTCCGGCGGGCCACCGGCGGCTATACTTATGTGCTGGAGCGGAAATACATCGACATTTCCAACTTCTCTTCCCGGGTGCTGGAGGACGGCATCTATTATATGAAGTGGACCCGCTTTGCCGAGACCACCTCTTATCTCCAGTTCGTCTTTGCCATCAAGGATCTGGTGGAAAACCAGTGCGGCGTGCTCATTCTGGATCTGCGGGGCAATCCCGGCGGCGAAGTGAACATGGCCCTCAACGCCCTCAACCGGCTGATCCCCGATGAGGGAAAGAACTTCTTTGCCATCTCCAGCCGTCAGGGCGAGGACAAGAATATCGAGGTCTATAAATCCGAGGGCATGGGCCCCCGGCTCAACAAGATCCTCATCCTGCAGGACGAAGGCAGCGCCAGCGCTTCGGAGATCGTCATCAGTTCTCTGTGCGATCTGGGTTATGCCGAAAGCGTGGGCACCACCACCTATGGCAAGGCCCGGGGCCAGTATCATCTGGTGTTTGACGACGGTTCCGCTGTGGTCATCACCGGTCTGGAGCTGATCGCTCCCTCTACCCCGGACTATGACGGTGTGGGCCTGGCCCCCGATCATCAGGTGGAAAATACGGTAGAGCCCCACCCTGCTGCCCAGTGTGACAAGGTGCCCGAGCGGTTCCTCAACATCACCAACTGGTCGGAGGATACCTATAAACTCAACTGCGCTCTGGTGGCGCTGGGCCTTCTGGATGAGAGCCAGAAAGCCGATATGTATGAGTTCGATCAGCTGACGGCCGATGCCCTCAATGCCTTCCGGGGCTATCGGGGCATTGCACCCCAGAATTATCTGGACGCCCAGACAGCGGCCCTTATCAACCAGCAGCTCACCGACATGGCCTCTCAGCAGGTGATGGCGGACAAACAGCTTCAGTATGCCTTGGAGCTGGCCCGGGAATATGCCAAGCAGCCGCTGCAATACACCGTGGATGAATACGGCAACTTTACCAATCTGACACAGACAGAGGAGACCCCTGCGCCGGAGGAGACCCAGGGCCAGGAGACTCCTGCTGCTTAAAAAGGAGAGCGAATGATGAAACCACTTCCCTTTTCCCTTCCGGCCCTGCTTTGCCCTCAGCCCTCCGCTGAGGGCGAGGGCGCAGATCTGCCCTGGCCGTTGCAGCGGCCGGACCGCCTGCTGTTTGCCCTGCCGGAGCAGGAGGAGGAAGGCACCCAGCAATGGGTGGAGCAGTTCAAAGCCATCATCGGGGATGCCCAGGGGTTTGTTATGGCCGACTGCGGTATGCCGGTGGCTCAGCAGCGGGCCGCCTTGCTGGCCTGCCAGGAGAGCCCCGGGAAGCCGGCCTTTGTGGCCTGCCTCACCCTGGACGAAGAGAGCCATACTCCCGATGGATGGGATGGAGATGCATCCCTGGTTCTGCTGCAAAGCATGGGTTGTGCAGCGGTGCTCTTCACCGCCGGCGACAAAGAAGTGATGGAAGAGCTGCCCCGCCTGTTCAGCACCTTGTGGGAGGATGCCCGGATTCCGGTGGGAGTGATTTTGCCTCAGGAAAGCGATCAGCAGCTGGTGGCCGCCTTCCCCCGGTCCTGCCTGATGATGGGACTGGATGAAAGCGCCTGTGTTCATCTGGGAGAGCTGGGAGAAAAAACAGGGTTTTGGAAGCGGGAGCTGGTCATAGCTGATCCCCCGGAGGAAGACTGGTTCATTGCCGTGTCCAATGGCCGGGATCATCTGCTGGACCCTGCCTTTGACATCGACGGGGAACTGGAGTGCCAGTGGGATTTTACCCAGCAGCTGCTGGATCTGGAAAGCGATGGCTGCACCGCTTTGCGGTTGCTGCTGCCCGATGAAGATGCAGTGGATCTTTTCACCGCTGAACAGTATATGGTCAAGATGCCCATCAGTTTGTGTGCGCAGGACCCGGTGCTGCTGGAGCGGGCGCTGCGGGCCTTCTGGGGTCGGGCGGTCTATGACGGCACCTGGCCTCTGGAAGAGGAAGATTTGCGGCCGCTGGTGAAAAAATACGGCTTGATTCTGCTGTAACGGAAAAAGTCCTTGCCATTTGCCAGGGATTGTGGTATTATATTGAATGCATTGAAATCAAAGTATTTGCCATCCTATGATTGACCGGAGGTTTTTTTAGAATGAGTGAGACCGTTCGCCTTGTATTGACCATTGTCCAGGTGATTGTCAGCCTGGTGCTTATTTTGACCGTTATTTTCCAGTCCGGCAAGCAGGCCGGCCTCTCCGGTTCCATCAACGGTGTGGCCGACACCTTCTTCGGGAAGAACAAAGCCCGTTCTCTGGACGCCAAGCTGGAACGGCTGACCACCATCACTGCCATTTGCTTTATCGTCCTCACCTTTGTCCTTACTATCCTGTAAGAACAAGCAAAAGAAACCAAAGCCCTGGGAGAAGTCCCAGGGCTTTTTCGTTTTTTCCTCTTTCCGACCGAAAGGCTCTGTGCTATACTGAGAAAAATTTGACTTGCATTCATGGAATTTGGTATGGCAAGGAGGTATTTTATGAAAAGCATCAAACCCGGACGGGGCCCTTCCATGATGGGAGGCCTGGGCAGCGTTTTCGCCGGGGTGTTCGGTGTCATCTGGACCATAGCGGCTGTGCAGATGGGAGCCGGGATTTTCGCCTTGTTCGGCGTGGTTTTTATTTTGTTTGCCGTTTTGCAGGCTGTCTATCAATTTAAAAATGCCACCGGAGAAAACCGGTATTCGGTGTTTGACATCACCGAGGAAGGCGAGGAGCCTGACCCGCTGGAAAAGAGGATCGCCCCTCCCTCTTCCCCTGCTGAGGAGAATAAAGAGCCGGGAGGAGGCTTCTGTCCCTACTGCGGAGCCCCGGCGGAAAAGGACTATGACTTCTGCCGCCGCTGCGGCAAAAAGCTGCCTTAATATGCAAACAAAGAGCGTCCTTGCGATAAAGGGCGCTCTTTGCTTTTGGGCGAAAGCGGCGGGGCGCTTGCGGAAACTGCGATTTTATGGTATTCTTTTCATTGCAGCAGTTTCGGCTCTAAACTGTTTGCCGGCGAAAATCATGGAAGGAAGTGATCCCATGGCCAAAGGCCTTGCCCGATTTATGGGCGCCCAGGATATGACGGTGGGCAGCCCAGTGAAAAAACTCATCCAGTTTTCCATCCCCCTGCTCATCGGAAATCTGGCCCAGCAGCTTTATAACACGGTGGACTCCATTGTGGTAGGCCGTTATGTGGGCGACAATGCCCTGGCGGCCGTGGGAGCCAGCGGCCCCATGATCAATTTGCTTCTGGTACTGTTTGTGGGTATTTCCACCGGCGCCAATGTGATGGTGGCCCAGTATTTTGGCGCCAAGCGCCGTTCGGAGCTGTCCGATACGGTGGGAACGGTCATCACCCTCTCTCTGCTGGCCTCTATTATCATCATGATTGTCGGCCCGCTTTTGGTGCCGCCTTTTTTGCGCATGGTGGATACGCCGGCGGAGATCTTTGATATGACATCTTCCTATCTCACCATTTATTTTCTCGGTATTGCCGGTATGGCCTATTACAATATCATCGCCGGTGTGCTGCGAGGCATGGGAGATTCGGTGATGCCGCTGATCTTTTTGATGGCGGCCTGTTTGACCAATATCGTTCTGGACCTTCTGTTTGTGGCCAAGTTTGGCTGGGGTGTGGCCGGTGTGGCCATTGCCACCATCATCGCCCAGTTCCTGTCGGCCTCCCTCTGCTTGTTACGCCTTGCACGGATGAAGGATACCCTGGATATCAACCTCCACACTTTGAAGCCCCATCTCCTTCTGGCCAAGGAGCTTTTGATTCTGGGCCTGCCCTCCGGTTTGTCCCAGGCCATCTTCTCCATGTCGGCCATTGTGGTGCAGTCGCTCACCAATAGTTTCGGCGCTTTGGTGGTGGCGGTGAATACCGTAGTTATGCGCGTGGATGGCTTTGCCATGATGCCCAACTTCACCTTCGGCAATGCCATGACCACCTATACCGGCCAGAATATGGGCGCCGGGCGCACCGACCGGGTGGAAGAAGGCATCCGGGATGGCCTGCGTCTGGGACTGGTGGTCATCGCTGTGCTGGTGGCGGCCATTGTGATCTTTGGCTCCTCTCTTATCCGGCTGTTCACCGACACGCCGGAAGTGGTGGAGATGGGCCGGAATATGCTGCGGATTCTGGCCCTGGGCTATATTGCCATGGCCATTACCCAGACTCTGTCCGGCGTGATGCGGGGCGCTGGTGACACCATGAGCCCCATGTGGATCTCGCTCATCACCACAGTGGTCATCCGGGTGCCGCTGGCCTATGGCCTGGCGGCCGTGATGCACTCCCCCTATTGCCTGTTTATCAGTCTGCTGATTTCCTGGTGTATGGGCGCCATGCTGTCGGTGATCGCCTACCGTCG
>JAHZHY010000315.1:7266-8827 GCA_019420045.1 Clostridiales bacterium | reverse complement strand
TTGCAGCTGGGTAAATGTTTTCAAGATATCAATCATCGCACTCTGCCTCCTTTACCACCAGCCGGGCCATTTTCAGCACTTCCTCTGCATCGGGCCAATGGAGCACATTGCTGGCCGAATGGATATACCGCACGGGAGCGGCCAGGCCGAACACCTGGGCGCCCTCTCCGGCCTGGTGCATGACCCCGGCGTCGGTGGAGCCGTTCATGCTGGCCCGGTACTGCCAGCGGATGCCTGCTTCGTCGGCCTTGCCGGTCAGGCGGCGGACAAATTCCCGGTTGTACACCGAGCCACGGTCGGCCAGGGACACAACGGCCCCGCCGCCCTGGAAGCAGGATCTTTCATGCTCCCGCACGCCGGGGATGTCGGCGGCGGTGGTGCCTTCGATGACCAGGCCCCAGCGGGGCTTGATCCGGCTGGCGGCGGCCTGAGCGCCACGGCTGCCGATCTCCTCGCCCACCACAAAGGCAAACCAGGTGTCCTTCTCTACGCCCTCGCGGATCAACTCCACCATCACGGCGCAGCCGATCCGGTCGTCAATGGCCTTGGAGCGGATACGCTCATCGCCAAACTCCACCCAGCGGCTGTCAAAGGTGGCATAATCCCCCACCCGGGCGTATTGTTCCGCTTCCTTCTGGGAGGATGCGCCGATGTCGATATACAAAGTGTCAATGCCGGGGGCCACCTTCCGCTCTTCGGGGGTGGTCAGGTGGATGGCTTTCAGGGAAATGACGCCGGGAACCTTCTTCTGACCCACTTCCATCTGCCGTCCCACCAGGACCCGGGGGTCAATGCCGCCGGAGGGGACGATCTTGAACATCCCGTCCGAGGTGATGCGGCTGATGAGGAAGCCCACTTCGTCCATATGGGCGCACACCATCATGGGCGCTTTCCGGGGCTTTGCGCCCTTTTTCAGCACCAGGAGATTGCCCAGGTGGTCTTCGATGATCTCATCGGCGTAAGGCTCCACCAAATTGCGGATACACTCCCGCACTTCATCTTCATAGCCGGGTACGCCGTTTTTGGCGCACAGCTGTTTCAGTATTTCTTTCATCTTGCTCCCCCCTTTTACAGATTGCCGTCAAAGCCCAGGGTGAACTCTGCCAGGAGATGCCCCACATGCTTCATGTCTTTCAGTTTCAGCACTTCCACCGGGGAGTGCATATACCGCAGAGGCAGGGAGATCACCGCTGTGCACACGCCGCCCTCGATGGGCTGGATGGACCAGGCGTTGGTGCCGGAATGAGCGGGAACCGCTTCCGGCTGATAGGGGATCTCCTTGGCCCGGGCCACCTCGCACAACCGGCGGGCGAACTTGGGCATGCTGTTGGAGCCAAAGCCGATGACAGGGCCGCCGCCCAGGTCAAAGACCCGGTCTTCGGGCTTATTATCCCCGGTGCGGGCATGGCACACATCGATGGCAATGGCGTAATCGGGCGCATCCAGATAGGCTCTGGCCCGGGCGCCGTGGCCCCCCACTTCTTCCTTGGTGCTGCCCAGAACGATCAGGTCCACATCCAGCTCCTTGTCTTTCAGCTCTTCCAGAGCCAGCAGGATGCAC
>JAHZHY010000315.1:0-7168 GCA_019420045.1 Clostridiales bacterium | reverse complement strand
AGGCCTCTCCGGCAAAGGCGGCGTAATCCCCCACCCGGACGGTCTCCTTGGCCTTTTCCCCGCTCATGCCCAGATCCAGCACCATCTCTTCAATGGGCAGGGCTTTCTTGTTGTCCCCGGCCTTTTGCAGGTGGGGCGGAATGCAGCTGACCACCGCCGGGATGGGGCCGTCCTTGGTGAGCACGGTCAGCTCGCTGCCCAGCAGCATCCGGGGGTCAACCCCCATGCCGATGAAGCGGCAGAAGCCCTCTTCCAGCACTTCGGTGATGACAAAACCGATCTGATCCAGATGGGCGTCCAGCATCAGCTTTTTGGCCCCTTCCTTGCCGCAGGAGCGGTAGCCGATCACATTGCCCAGCTTATCCTCTTCCACCCGGTCCATATAGGGGCGCAGCAGTTCCGCCGCCTGGGCGGAAACGCCGAATTCATCCCCTGACACGCCGTAGCGGCCGGTGAGACTTTTAATGGTGTTTACCAGTTCCAATCCATTGCACCTCTTTCGTCTTTATTCGCAAAGCCGGTGAACCATTTCCTTATAGGCCCGGCCTTTTGTCATGAAGTTGGGGTATGCGTCAAAGGATGCGCACACCGGAGACAATGTCACGATATCCCCTTCCTGGGCCTGCTCCCAGGCAAACTGCACCGCTTCTTCCAGGGTGGCTTTTTCGGCGATCTGTATGCCGCAATCCTTATAAGAAGGGGCGTTTTCCACGGCCTGCCGCAGCTTCGGGGCGGTGGCGCCGTTCAAAATCAGCAGCTTCACATGGCGGCAGGCTTCCTCGCCATAGGCATCGAAGGGGATTTTTTTGTCATAACCCCCGGCGATGACGATGAGCTTCTGGTCAAAGGAATGCAGCCCGGCGATGGCCCGGGCGGGGCTGGTGGCGATGGCGTCGTTATAGTATTTGACCCCGCGCACCTGCCGCACAAACTCGATCCGGTGTTCCACCCCGGCAAACTCCCGGGCCACCTGCAAGGCGGTCTCAGGGCGGATAGTATCGGCCACAGCGCAGATGGCCGCCATGTAGTTTTCCACATTGTGGATGCCCGGGATGCGGATGTCCTCCCTGTTCACCCAGGGCGCGCCATTATAATAAATGGTGTCCTTTTCAAAATAGGCCCCGCTTTCCACCTTTTCCTGCCGGGAGAAGGTGCGCACCTTGCCGGGGGCTTTTTGGGCCATGGCGGCGCTCAGGTCGTTGTCCAGGTTGCATACCAGCAGATCGCCCTTTCCCTGGCGGAGGAAGATATTCTCCTTGGCGGAAACATATTCTTCCATTCCCTTGTGCACATCCAGATGGTTGGGGGTCACATTGGTGACCACCGCCACATGGGGGGCTTTGCCCATGGTCATCAGCTGGAAGGAGGAAAGCTCCACCACGGCGAAGTCCTCTTCGTTCATCTCCCCGGCCATGGGCAGCAGGGGCTGGCCGATGTTGCCCCCCAGCCATACCCGCTTCCCTTCGGCCTTGAGCATTTCGGCGATGAGGGTGGTTGTGGTGGTTTTGCCGTCGGAGCCGGTGACGGCCAGGATGGGACAGGGGCAGACTTCAAAGAACACTTCCATTTCGGAAGTAAGGCGGCTGCCCCGGGCCTTGGCCTGCTCCAGGGAGGGCAGGTCGGGCCGGATGCCGGGAGAGCGGAAAATGATTTCCTGGGTCAGATTTTCCAGGTACCCCTCCCCCAGCTGGAGCCTGACGCCCATTTCTTCCAGCTGGCAGGCGGTATCTCCCAGCTGCTCCCTTGTTTTTTTATCGCAGGCGGTGACACACGCCCCGGCCTTGCACAGAAGCCCGATGAGAGGGCGGTTGGAAACGCCGATGCCCAGCACCGCCACTTCCTTCCCCTTCATCGAGCGGAGAAATTCTTCCATTTTGCTCACTTGATCATCCCTTTCGGCAGGCACGCCTGCCTGTGATTTTCTGAGAAAAACATACCACCCTCTATTGTAACCGATCTGCCGCCAATGTCAACCAAGACCAGAGCCTTCGCTGCGGCGAAGGCCGCCCCAGGTTTCTTCCCGGCGCAAGCCGCCGGGCCCCTCCTGGAGCGCTGGCGGCGTGTTATTTTGGCACAGGGCCAAAATAACTATCATGCCGGAAGGTGACGCCGCCCCCGGTCTTCGGGGAAAAACTAGGTTTTTCCCCGACCTTTTTCGCGCCCCAGGCGGGGTCCCGCTGGTGCCCAGTGCCACAGAAAAGCCAGCGGACACAACCAGCTTTCCCTTTGTTGCCCGGTTCAGGGTCCCGTGTCGGGACGGCCATACTTTCTTTGCCGCCTTGCACACGACCGGCTTTCGCTTTGTTGCCCAGCGCGGCAGCGCAGTATGGGAGCGGAGGCACTCCGCTTGACAGGGATGGGACGGAGTGTGTATAATAGGAATCCGAGTAAGCCGAGCAGCCGCGTGCACAGTGCCGAAAGGCCGTGTATGAGGAAAGTCCGGGCTTTATAGGGCAGGATAACGGATAACATCCGCCGAAGGCGACTTCAGGACAAGTGCAACAGAGATATACCGCCATGCCTTGCATGGTAAGGGTGGAAAGGCGGGGTAAGAGCCCACCGGTCCCCCAGGTAACTGGGGGATCCTGTAAACTCTATCCAAAGCAACACCGGAAGGAAAACAGCGCCCCATGGCGCAGGGCTGGCCCGGTCCGTTTTCGGGAGGTGGCTCGAGGCGTCTGGCAACAGGCGTCCCAGATAGATGGCTGCATAGACAGAACCCGGCTTATAGGCTTGCTCGAAAAAAGAAGGCATCCACAATGGATGCCTTCTTTTTTCGAGCGTGTCGACAAAGTGGCAAAAGCCACTTTGTCGAGTTGTTGCAAGGGGCTGCATGCACGCCTTTGGCGCACACTTGCCCCTTGATAGGTGCAAAAAGCTGCGCACAGGTCGCAGCTTTTTGCGGATTGATAGGGGTAGGGCGAAAATCCCAACCGGCAGACTGTTTATTCTTCCATGAAAAAGGGATTCCATCATTCCCCCTGGATGCCTTGATCGGGCGAAGCGACACCGTCTGGCCGCTCCGGCGCCGGGCTTCCCAGATACCACACGCCCCACAGCATATGCAGATTGAGGAAGAGCAGCGCACAGATCAGCAGCGCCGAAAAGACAGCAACAGAAGCCCCCTCCAGAACAAAAGACAACTGCTGATCCGGAGTAAACAGAGCGGCCGCGCCGCCCAGCAGCATAAAAATCCCGCTCACCGCCACATACCGCAGGATGGGCCCCTGGGCTTTGTCCCGCCACTCAGGAGCGGCCTGCTTCATGGCCCGGCTGCTCTCCCGCCACAGCACAAAGAGGAAGCACAGGGCCAAAACGCCGCCGGCCCACTGGCTCCATTTTGTGAAAAGGGCCTCCTTCCCGTCTGTCAGAAACCCATACAGGGCCAAAGCATGGGCCAGGGCCAGAAGCAGGGTCAGGGGAATGAGCTTTTTCAGCCCGGGCACTAGCCTGGACAGGGGCAGAAGAGTGAAAAACAGCACCAGAGCCCCCAAAGGAGCAGTATACCAGGGAAAATCTCCAAAGCTGATGGGCGGCAGCAGGAGAAAAACTCCCAAGGCCAGCCAGGAATACAGAGTACGCCGTTTCCCGTTTTGTTCCATCATGGCATTTCCCTCCTTCCCTTTATTTGACTAAATTTTACCGCATCCTCCCCGCCTCGTCAAGGCCCAGTGCCTGGGCTGTCATACTGCGCTGCCGCGCTGGGCAACAGAACCGAGGCTGGTTCGTGGCAACCGGGCAAAGAAAGTATGGCTGTCCGGACACCGGACCTTGTGCTCGGGGCCTTTGCCATGTATAATAAATATAATAAGGAAAAAACGCACCCTTTGACGAAAGGATGTTGCAAAGTGAAAAAATTCAATGAATCCCTGGGGGGCAATCCCCTGCGCAAGCATGTATACAAGGAGATCGAAAAGGCCATTTTAGACGGTGTCTTTGAGCCGGGCTATTCCCTGACAGAGGGCAAGCTGTCCGCCGAGCTGGGCGTGAGCCGCACCCCGGTGCGGGAGGCCCTGATGCAGCTGGAACTGGAAGGTCTGGTGAAGAACATCCCCAACAAGGGCGCCGTGGTAGTGGGCGTCACCAGCCAGGATATCGACGATATCTACACCATCCGCACCCGCATCGAGGGCCTGGCCGCCCGCCGCTGTGCTCAGAACATCGGCGATGACGAGCTGGAAGAGCTGCGCCAGGTGGTGGAGCTTCAGGAGTATTTTGTCACAAAGCAGGATTTTCTCCAGGTGTGGCACCTGGACAGCCGCTTCCACGAGATGATCTACGATGCCTGCCGTTCCCGGCCCCTCAAGCAGATCCTCTCTCTGTTCCATAACTACATCCAGAAAGCCAGAGAGTATTCGGTGAAGTCCGGCCGGGCCCAGGCCTCCGCCCAGGAGCACCGGGCCATTCTGGACGCCATCGAAAATCACGACCTGGACGGCGCCGAGAAGGCCATGGCCCTTCATGTGAACAATGCCCGGGACGCCTTCTTCGAATACATGTAGGCGGAGTGCCTCCGCTGGCATACTGCGCTCCCGCGCTGGGCAAGCCCAGTGCCTGGGCAGTCATACTGCGCTGCCGCGCTGGGCAATAACACCATGGCCCGGTGAATGCTGAGCGGCAAAGAGAGTATGGCCGTCCCGACACGGGACCAGCGTGACGCAGATAAACCGATTGGATGCAATCGGCTTCACAATCCCCCCTGCATGGCTGCGCCATGCTATCCCCCCTTTGCACAAGGGGGGCTTTTCTTTGCCTTGCGGCAAATGCAACCAGCCTTCGTTCGATTACCCAGCGCGGCAGCGCAGTATGGCAGCGGCGACACGCCGCCGCAAGGGGGGCTTTTTCTTTGCCCTGCGGCATACAACCAACTTTTTCTATGGCACTTGGCCAGGACTTCAAGTCGGCCTTTCCCGGGGTTGGCTCGCCAGCCCCGGAGCAGAGAAGCTAACAACACATGATGCCGGAGACAGGAACGGGTCCAGCGGCACGCTGGGCGCATAGAATGGCGTGAAAGACTTTTTTCAGGAGGGAAATACGCCATGAATCACAAACCGTACCGCTTCTTTTTGGGAGCAAACTCTTGCCAGGGCTTTGTCTCCTTTTTCGGAAATGCCCTGGCAGACGGCGCCATCCGCCAGAACTTCATCTTCAAAGGCGGCCCCGGCTGCGGCAAATCCACCGCCATGAAGCAGGCTGCCCAGGAAGGCCTCCGCCGCCAGCAGCCCATGGAGATCATCCATTGTTCCTCCGACCCCTCCTCCCTGGACGGGGTGCTCTTCCTGGATCAGCGCAAGGCCCTCTATGACGGCACCGCCCCCCATACCATCGACCTTGCCTTCCCCGGCGCTGAGGGCGGTTACATCCTGCCGCCTCCCTTCCTTGCGGAAGAAGCGCTGGCGCAAAAGGCCGATGCCCTCCAAAGCGTGCAGGAGCGGCTGTCGGCCTGCTACCGCCAGGTCTTTTCCCTCACCGCCGCCGCAGGCCAGGTGGAAAAACGGCTGCATCTGCTGCTTTCGGGCATCACCGATGTGGAGCGGCTGCGCCGCCGGGCCGTGGGCATCATTGCCCGGGAAATCCCCCGGAACAAACAGCCAGGCCGGGAGAAAAAACGCTTTCTCTCGGGCATCACCCCAGAGGGGCTGCTTCGCTTTGACGAGACCATCGGCAAAGCCCGGCGGGTCTATTGCCTGGAAGACCCCCACGGCTTTGCCCCGGTGCTGCTGGAAGAGATCCGCCGGGCGGCTCTGGAACGGGGCCAGGTCTTTTACGGCTGCTACTGCCCTCTCTGCCCCGAAAAACTGGAGCATCTGATCTTCCCGGAGCTGTCCCTGGCCTTCGTTTCCTCCACTCCCCTGCATCCCTACGAAGGCCCCTGCTTCCGGCGGCTCTGTCTGGGACGGCTCACCGACCGGGAATCCCTGCGGCCCATCCGCACCCAGGTGCGCCTGCTGCGGAAAATCCAGCTTGTCCTGTTGGAGGATGCCGTTGCCACATTGCAGCAGGCCAAGGGCTGCCACGACCAGCTGGAAGCACTCTACCGCCCCCATCTGGATATCCCCGCCTTGCAGCAAACGGCAGAAGAAGTCGTGGGGAAAATCTTTTCTCTTTGAAAAACAGAAAAGCTCCCCTGTGGGGGAGCTTTTTGCGGATTGATGAGGGGGAGGGCGAAAAGGTCTCTTGCACAACAGAGTTTTTTGTCCGGTATTCGGGAAACTATGCCAGAACGCTTTCCAGGCTTTCCAGAGGGATTTTCACCAGCTGGCCGCCGGCGCTCTGGGCGCTGATGGCGCTTTCCTCCATGCACAGATACAGAGTATCCTCACTGATGGCAAAGGAGCCATCCTGCTTTTCAAAGGTGAAGGGGTTGAGCTGGCTGTATTTCAGGCCATTGTCCCCGCACCATTTTTCGATCTGCTCGATGACGGCCTGCTGGGCCCTTTCCTTGTCCTCGGTAAACAGATCCTGAAGCTTTTCCGGCCAGCCGGTCTGGCAGTCAAAGGTCTCGGCAGTATAGACCACCTTGTCCTTCACATTGGTGTCCACATACCGGTAAGTGCGCACCACGCTGATCCGGCCGCCGCTTTGCTGCACCAGTTCATAGGAAAAATCCACATGGTAATCGGCCACCGGCTGCGCCGCCGTCTGCCAGGCGTCCCCATAGGAGGCCTGGATCTGGCTGAAATAGCTTTCGCAATCCTGCTGAAGGGCGGTGAGCTCGGTTTCGTAATATTCGTTGATCTTCCGCAGGATCAACCCCTGGCTGCCCTCCTCCTTGAACTGGGGCAAAGCGGCCCGATAGGTGGCGGCCACCCCGCCGGATGGCAGATCCAGCTGCTTTTCGTAGAGAAGTTCGTCGGCTTCGTAAACGGTCTCCTCTTCCGGGGGCTGTGCGTCCTGGGGCGCAGGCTTCACCACTTCCCCTTGCTCTTCCTCGGGCTGGCGGAAACGGCTGACGCTGCATCCCCCCGACATCAAAAAGACGGGCACAAGCAAAAAAGCGGTCAGGGCCTGGATGTTTCGTTTCATATCTCTGTCCTCCGGGTCTCGGCGGCCGCAGGGGCGCCTTTTTCTTCTGGTTTTCCGGGTTTTCCCCGGTATATTCAAACGATATACAGAGTTATTATACCGTTTCCCCCCATTTTCGTCAACCAGCCGGCGTGACGGTCCG
>JAHZHY010000314.1 GCA_019420045.1 Clostridiales bacterium | reverse complement strand
GGAGGGAATGGGGGACAAATCGGCGGAGAATCTGCTACTTCAGCTGGAAAAAAGCAAGGAAAATCCTTTAGAGCGAGTGCTTTATGCCTTCGGCATCCGCCATGTGGGCCAGAAAACCGCCCAGGTGCTGGCCCGGCATTTCCCCACCATGGAAAAGCTGGAAGAAGCCAGCGTGGAAGAGCTGACCGCCGTACGGGACATCGGGGGCAAGACCGCCGTTAGCCTGCATCAATGGATTCATTCCCAGCAGGGACAGCATCTGATCCACCGGTTGCAGGAAGCGGGGGTCAACTTCACCCAGCCCCAGACCCAGGTAGGGGACCTGTTCGCCGGAAAGACCTTTGTGCTCACCGGCACTCTGCGCCATTTCTCCCGCTCCCAGGGACAGAAGCTCATTGAAAGCCTGGGAGGCAAGGCATCCTCTTCGGTATCCAAAAAGACCAGCTATGTGCTGGCCGGGGAGGAAGCAGGCTCCAAGCTGGACAAGGCCCTGTCTTTGGGTGTGCCCGTTTTGTCCGAAGAAGAATTTTTGCAGATGTTGCCGCCAGAGGCTCTGGCCGAACAAGGAGAAACCAAATGAAAAAAGAAGAACGGGAAAAAGCAATATTTGTCGTCACCGTTTGCATGGTAGGCGCCATTGTCATTTGCTCCATTCCCTATTTTTTTCGTCTGTTTTTGAATTAACGCTTTGGCCACTTTTTCGATACGCTCGCCCGCCGGGTTCCCCGGCGGGCCAGACTGTCAAAAAACATATCTAGCTAGGGGAAACTATTTGCCCTACTTCTCATCAATCCGCAAAAAGCCGCGACCTGTGCGTGGCTTTTTGCACCTATCAAGGGGCCAGTGTACGCCAGAGGCGTGCATGCAGTCACTTGCAAAAACTCGAAAAAGTGGCCTGAGCCACTTTTTCGACATGCCAGACCGGAAGCCCAAGGCTTCCGGTCTTTTTAGTAATATCAATAGGTGAAAATCTTATTTCCAATACATGGCGTGCATATACAGTGTGCCGCCGGGGTACATGATGACGCCGCCCAGATTTTCGTTATAAGCCCGCATGTGCATATCCTGATACAGCGGGACCTGGGGACACAGATCATTGATCAGAGCGATGCATTCGGACAGAACTTCCGCGCGCTCGTCCGGGTCGATGGTGGCGGCGGCCTTGTCGATCAGAGCATCCACTTCCGGATCGTTCAGCCGGGTCTTGTTGGAGGCATTGATGGACTTGCTGTGATAAACGCCCACCAGATACTGAGTCATATCCGTGGAGGAATAGTTGCCGATGGCTGCGGTGTAGTTGCCTTCGGAGGTGATGGACAGGTAGGTGGCCAGGTCCATGCTTTCGATCTCGCACTCGATGCCCAGCACTTCCTTCAGGTTGGCCTGCACCACTTCGCCGGCTCTCTTCTTCTGGTCGTTGGAGCAGATGATGGAGAATTTCACATCGGCGGGGTCCACGCCGGAAGCGGCCATATATTCCTTGGCTTTTTCCGGATCGTAGGGCAGGGTGTTTTCATCGGTGGCGCCCGGCATGTTGTCCGGTGCCATGGAGTAGGAAGGCGTGCCCAGATTGTTCAGGGCCACCTGCACCACATCTTCCTTGTTGATGGCGCAGTTCATAGCGCGGCGCACATCCACATTGTCCAGGCCGGGAACTTCGTTGTTGACCATCATCCACATATGGTTGGTGGCTGCGATCTTGTCCAGCTTGATGCCGTCGGCGGCTTCCAGCCGCTCTACATCCATGGCTTCCACATCCACGATGTAGTCGATCTCGCCGGCTTCCAGAGCGATGGTCCGGGAAGAACCTTCGGGGATGATCTTCCAGATCATGTGCTTGATGGAGGGCATATGCTCTTCATCCCAGTAATCTTCGAACATTTCAAATTCCAGGCTGTCGCCCCGCTTCCATTCCACATGCTTGTAGGGGCCGGTGCCGATGGGATCGGTGGAAAAGTCATGGCCTTCATCCAGCAGTTTTTTGGGAACGATGGCATTGCCATGGTGGGACAGGTCGCTGAGCAGAACGGCCGAGGGGCCGGGGGTGGTGATCTTGACGGTGTAATCGTCCACCTTTTCGATGCTCTCAACCGAAGAGTTGTACAGATTGACTTCCGGGCAGGTCTTGGCATAAGTAATGGAAGCCACCACATCGTCGGCGGTCATTTCGTCGCCGTTGTGGAACTTGACGCCCTTGCGCAGGTGGAAGACCCATTCGGACTCGCTGGTGTTTTCAAAGGATTCGGCCAGGGAGCCTTCCATCTCCATGTCTTCATTCATCCGGGTCAACTGGCTGAATGTGAGCGCATTCATATAGTTGGCCGCGATGGCATTGTGGTCTGTGGGAGAAAGAGAAGGAGGTTCACCCATGGTGGCGATGATAATGGTATCTTTTTTACCGCCTTTGCCGCCGGAGCCCTTTTCTCCGCCGTCCTTGCTGCATCCAAACAGGATACCCAGGGTCATTACTGCCACAAGCAGCAAACTGAGGACACGCCATTTTCTGTTTCTCATTCCGTACACCTCATTTTCCGGTTCCCGGATCCGGCCCGATCCGGGGAAAGTATTTTCAGGGGCTTTCCCTGAATTGCTTTCAGTATAGCGCAGTTTATTTATTTTACAATATATTTTTCAAAAATTGTCTGCACTATCTATATAATTTGTACAAGTTTATCGATTTTAGCACTTTTTATTGTAACAAATAACCAGAACATTTCAGTGGCGGTCCGGGTTTTACAGGCAGAAAAAAACGGCCGGATGGCCGGGGGAGACAGGTGAAAAGAATAAAAAAACAGCCCACTCTATTGAGTAGGCTGTTTTTTGGCACGCCCAACAGGATTCGAACCTGTGACCTTCTGATTCGTAGTCAGACACTCTATCCAGCTGAGCTATGGGCGCATGTTCCGCATTTGGAACGCTTAATTATAATACCATGCTCCTTTGAAAAAAGCAAGAGAAATTTTTGTTTTTTCGGAAAAAATTTGCGCCCCGGAAAATCCGGGGCGCAAAGACAGGAGATTCTTATTTTTCTTCGGTTGCTTCAGGCTGCTCTTTTTTGGGAGAGACAGCGGGGACGGCAGATTCGGCTTCGTCCTTTTTGTCGCTGCCCAGGAAGGAGGGCAGATTCATTCCGGCCATGTCGAACAGCTCGTTCATGGGGGGCAGGGATTTCATCAGCCCGGAGACAAACCCGGCGGTGGCCGTTTTGCCCTGGCCGTTTTCGCCACTGTCCCAAACGGTGACCTTGTCGATCTTGATGTTCTTCACCGCTTCCACCTGGACACGCAGCAGTTCTTCCATCTTGTCGGCCAGCAGCAGACGCAGAGCGGCATCGGGATCGCCGCCGGCGGCCTGCACAATTTCCCGCAGACCATCGGCCTGCTTGGTGAGCATGGCCTGCATACCGGTGGCTTCGGCCTGCATCTTGGCCAGGATGGCGTCGGCTTCACCTTTGGCCTTCCGGCGGATCTGCTCGGCCTGGGCCTCGGCCTCCAGCTCCAGCTTCCGCTTTTCGATCTCGGTCTTGACGATGATATCGGCTTCCTGGGTGGCTTTTTCACGGGCAGCACGGGCCACTTCGGCCTGCTGCTCGGCGGCGTAGGCCTCTTCCAGCGCACGGGCGGCCTGGATCTTTTCGGCGGAGGTGGCGATCTTCAAAGCTTCCGCTTCCTTTTCACGCCGGGCGGCGTTGGACATGGCCACTTCCATCTTGGCGGCGTTTTCGCCCTTGATGGCCTCGGAATCGGCCTGGGCCACCTGGACACGCTGGTCACGGTGGGCGTTGGCTTCGCCGATGGAGCCGTCACGGTCTTTTTCGGCCACGCTCTTCTTGGCGTCGTTGATGGCCTTGGCCGCGGCTTCCTTGCCCAGGGCGGCGATGTAACCGCTTTCATCGCTGATGTCGGTGACATTCACATTGATCAGCCGCAGGCCGATCTTCTTCAGTTCACCTTCCACATTCCGGGAGACCGCTTCCAGGAATTTATCCCGGTCGGTGTTGATTTCTTCGATGTCCATGGTGGCGATGACCAGACGCAGCTGACCGAAAATGATGTCCTTGGCCAGCTCCTGGACTTCTTCCAGTTTGAGTCCCAGCAGCCGCTCGGCGGCGTTCTGCATGACGGCGGGCTCGGTGGAGATGCCCACGGTGAAACGGGAGGGCACATTGATGCGGATGTTCTGCCGGGACAGGGCGTTTTCCAGATCCACTGAAATGGACAAGGGGGTCAGGTCCAGAAATTCCCGGGCCTGGATCACCGGCCAGACGAAGGCGGCGCCGCCGTGGATGCACTTGGCGCTGCGGGCGCTGCCATCCTTGTTGCTGCCCACTTTACCGTAAATGACCATCACTTTGTCGGAGGGACATTTTTTGTACCGGGACAAAATCAGCAGGATCATGGAGAAAAGCAGCAGTGCAATGACGCAGACCAGAATCAAAGTTTCCATTCTTCATACCTCTTTTCTTTTTCTCTTTGTGAAAAGCCGCGTTATTTGCGGCAGACTACCATAATGGGGCCGGACAGGCCGACGACCTGGACGGACTGGCCGGTTTTCAGTGGCTCTTTCTCGTCGGTGAGGGCCTCAAATTCCCCCAGCTGGCCCTGGAGCACCAATGTGATTTTTCCGGTGCCCTGGCGGCGGGGCGGCACGGTGAGATAAACGGTACCGCAAAGGCCTAGGGCGTTTTTCAGGTCCATGGTGCCGTCGGATTGCAGACGCAGGGCGCCCCGCAGCATCAAGGCCAGCACCACCATGGCCCCCAGGCCCAGCAAAAAGGCGATGAGGGTGGACAAGCCTCCCGACATACCGCTGCGGCTGAAGGCCAGCCCGGCCCAGCCGAACACCGAGAAGAAGGCCACAAGGCCGCGGATGGTAAAGATGCGCAACCCTGGATCGGGTTCCAGAGCATGGCCGCCTTCCCCGTCCCAGCTGTCCGGAACATCGGTATCCGGGGTGTCCAGATCGGGGGCATCCAGGTCGGGTGCGGTTCCGTCTCCGGTGTCCAGCCCGGATGTGTCGCTGTCCAGATCCCCATCCCCTCCGGCGCCCAGGCCGAAGAGCAGCAGGATGGTCTGGATGCACAGGATCAGGGTGGCGGGAATGGCCACATAGGCAAAAAAGTGTTGCAAAGCGTCCAGTGAGTTCCACCAGTTCAGCATATCCCTTTTTCCTCCATTTCAAAGGCGGTGGTTTTCGTTCGATCAAAAGCCCCTCAGTCTTCCATACGCCCGATCAGCAGGTTGGCCTGCTGGGTCAGTCGGGAGGCCAGGTGGGCGGTGACGATGATGCGCAGCACCAGCAGCACCCGGTCGCGGGCCCCGGCAAAAGGTTCCCGGTACCCTTCCAGCACCTGGCGGCATCGCTCTTCCAGGTGGGATAATCCTTCCAGCTTGTCATTTTCCAGGGAAAAGACCACCTGGATAATATAGAGATAGAGCTGGCTGTCGTCGATGCTGTCATCGGAATTTTTGTCCAGCTGGCCGTTGATATAGGAAAGCAGACGGCAGATGGTGGGCAGGGCCAGAGTGTCCTTTAGCATATGGATGATGAGAATACGGCATAATTGGCTGCGATCGTAGCGTTTGTTCTGGGGCGGTGGCAAAAAGCCCCGCTTGACCCAATTCTGGATGGTGTGGGGTTCCAGCCCGGTGAATTGGGACACCTGAGAGAGCATCAGCCCCCCGGTGAGAAACAGGGAACTGAGAATGTCGTCGGCGGCCTGGGGGTTTGAGATGTCCACTTCCACTGTGGCGCCGGGCAAGGTTTTCAGCATGGCGATTCTCCTTTCTCCCCCGCCAAAAGAAAGGGTCAGGGGTCTGTGCTATCAGGTTGATGTGATTATACTACATGGTCATATGACTGTCAAGAGGGGTCAATGGATTTTCAAAGGGCAAAACAAAGCCCGGCCCCAAGGAGAACCGGACTTTGTTGAAAAGCTGCCGTAAGAAAAATATTTTTGAACAGGCGATTGTGAGCGATTCAGGCAAAGAAAAGGTTGGGAGCCCAGGCACTGGGCCGGGCGGAATGAGTTAAAAAGGACTGCGGCTGCGGCGGAGACGGCCGCCGGGGCCACGGCGTAGAATGAGCTTGCGGACAAAGTCCACCGGGATCACCGAAAAGGCCAGAAGCAGCACCAGCTGGAAAGCCGGAAGGGGCAGAGGGGAGGTACGGAACAGCGAGCCGCCCCGGTAGATCAGCAGGCACTGGACCAGTCCCACCATCACCATAATGAAAAGGAAGCGGGGGTTTTTTCCCAGATGGGCCAGCAGATTCAGCCGTTCGGTGCGGGCATTGAAGCTGTTGAATACCCCGCAGAAGATGAACA
>JAHZHY010000313.1:304-6897 GCA_019420045.1 Clostridiales bacterium | reverse complement strand
ACAAGGGCCAGAAGCTGCGGCACAACACTACAAACACCAGTAAAAACACCAGGCGTAGAAAAAGCTTTTTCCTTCTGAGACGGTTCATTCCCCCACCTCCAAGCGATAGGAACGATCCCCCTGGATATAAAGCAGCCGGAAGGTTTCCTCCTCCACCGGGTATTCCGGCACCTGGATATAGCCGAAGGCCAACGGACTATTTTGTCCGCTCACCCGCTGCATGGGGTAAACTTCTCCCTGGCTGTCGGCGACCTGGGCCACCGGCGCCTGCTCGATGAAACCGGGAAGGGTGCATTTCATATAAAACACATACAAATCCCCTTCCTCGGTGCAAAGGCCCTTGGTATAGCGCAAATAGGTGCTGTCCACCCAAACCCCTTCCCCCAGATCCTGCTCCCAGGCCAGGGGCACATCCTCCAGCTTATACCCAGGCATCCATTGCTGGTATTGGGATATACCTTCATAACAGGCGCTGCCCAAGGCCAGCAGAGCGGGAACAAGCAGCAATGCCGCCAGCAAATTGACCGCCACAAGCCCATATCCCAGCAGAGGATTGTGTTCCCGGTTGAGCAGCTTGCCGATCCCCTCCGGCTCTCCCAGATCCAGCAAAGCCCTTTCCCGGCACTGTTCTTCTTCCAGGCCCTCTTCCCGGTAAAACTCCACACCGTCTTCAAAATGTCCCTGCAGCTCCCGGGCGATGGCTTGCCGGTCCGGCCGGTAATGAACTCTGTGCAGCACCTTTCCCAGCCACTGTTCAAAAGGCTCCTGTTTCACACAAGCCACCTCCCATCACCTGGCGCACCGCTCCGGCAAATTCCTCGAACCGCTTCTTTTCCTCCACCAGCTGCTGCAGCCCTTCCGGGGTGATCCGGTAATATTTCCGCGTTCGCCCGGTGGGGGCCTGCTGCTCATAGGATGTGATATACCCTTTGTTCTCCAACTTGTGCAGCACCGGATAGAGTGTCCCCTCCTGAAGAGAGAACACCTTCTGGCTCCGCTCTTCCAGCCGCCTGATGATCTGGTAACCATATTGATCCTCTTTCTCCAAAAGAGAGAGCACCAAAAGGGAAGCGCTTCCCGCCAGATACCCTTTATCCACCGTCATATTCCCACCTCCCATACCTAGAGATTCTATGCTTTTATTATACTTAGAGCTTCCAGGTATGTCAACAAAGAAAAAGCCCTGCCGCGAAAGCAGCAGGGCACAATGCTTTTTATTTTCCTTTGGCAAACTCCAGATAAAGAGCCCGGATGGCTTCTTCCATATCTTCTCCTACGCCCACCCAGGTACTGATCTCGCTGATGCCCTGGTGAATCATGGCCACCGGGATGTTCCGGCTCTGCAAGGTCTGGAAAATCCGGCTGAGGGTACGGTGGTTATGAGGCACGCCATAGCCCACCAGCACAATACAGGCAAAGCCTGTATGCACCTCCGGCGGCTGGACAGCCCCCAGAACGGCGGCTCTGGCGGAGAATTCTTCTTCCTCGTGCTCATATTCCCCACTGTCCACCAAAAAGCTGATATGGGCGCCGCTGACGGCCGGAGCCTGGGGGTCCATACCGTGAGCCCGGGCGGCCCGGAGGATCTTCTGGGCAAAGGCCCCCTGCTGGGGGTCCTCCCCTTCCAGCAGCACCAGGCTATATCCCTTCCGTCCGGCAATACCGGCAAAAATGGAGAAGTTCTCCCGCTTCACCGCTGTGCTGGTAATCATGGTACCGGGATGATCCGGGCGGTTGGTGTTGCGGATATTGGTGGCGATTCCCGCCCGGCTCACCGGGCCTACGCTGTCCTCATGAAGCACCGTGGCCCCGGCGCAGCTGAGGGCGTACATCTCATGATAGGTCAGGTGGCGGATGGGCTGAGGGTCCTGAACGATCCGGGGATCGGCCATGAGGAAACCGGATACATCGGTCCAGTTTTCATAGACCTCCGCTTCCACGGCCCGGGCCGCCAAGGCCCCGGTCACATCGCTGCCGCCCCGGGAAAAGACCTTGATCTGTCCCTGAGGGCCTCTGCCGTAAAATCCAGGCAGCACCACCGGCACCCGTTCCAGCAGTTCCTGCTGTAAAAGGGAGTTGGTCTCTTCTTCATCCAGCTTGCCGTTGTCATCAAAAACGATGGCCTGGGCCGCATCCAGGAAGGAAAACCCCAGATATTCCGCCAGCAGCTGGCCGTTGACAAACTCTCCCCGGCTGGCGCAGTAATCCGGACCGGCCCCCCGGGCGATCTGCTCCCAGATCTGCTGGAAGATACCGTCCAGGTCCAACGCCAGGCCCAGGTTTTCAGCGATCTCCCCATAGCGGCCCCGGATGACCTCCAGCACCGGCTGAAAGGGCTCCCCCTTCTGCCGGGCCTTGTGGCACTGGTAAAACAGATCGGTGACCTTTTCGTCCTGGGGAAAGCGTTTGCCCGGGGCCGAGGGCACCACCACCTGACGGCGGCTATCCGCCAAAACGATATCCCGCACCCGGCGGAACTGGGCGGCATCTGCCAGAGAACTGCCGCCGAATTTTGCCACGATCATCTGCTTCACCTCATAGGCGGCGCCGGTTTGGCCGCCGGGGATTTTTGTTTTGTTAAGACAGCCGGCCTTTGAAATCCTGGTATCCGAACCGGCGGATCACCTGGATGCTGCCGTCCTCCTTGCGCAGAGCGATGGAGGGCAAGCAGATGCCGTTGAAAGTGTTGTTTTTCACCATGGAATAGATGGCCATATCCTCGAAGACCAGTTTGTCTCCTTCTTTCAGAGGATGGTCAAAGGAATAATCGCCGATCACATCCCCAGCCAGGCAGGTGCTGCCCGCCAGCCGGTAGGTATAGGCCTTTTCTCCCGCCTCCCCGCTGTCCATCAGCGGGGGACGATAGGGCATTTCGATCACATCGGGCATATGGCAGGCCGCTGACGCATCCAACAAAGCGATCTGGATGCCGTTTTCCACCACATCCAGCACCTTTGTCACCAAGAAGCCCGCATAATAGGCGATGGCTTCTCCCGGCTCCAGATAGACCTGCACATCATATTTTTCCCGGAAGGCCCGGATGCAATCGATCAGGGCTTTCCGGTCATAATCCGGCCGGGTGATATGGTGGCCGCCGCCGAAATTCACCCATTTCATCTGATGGAGGAAGGGGCCGAATTTCTCTTCCACCGCCTGCACCGTCTCCACCAGCGCATCGCTGTTTTGCTCACACAGGGTGTGGAAATGAAGCCCTTCAATGCCCTCCAGCTCTTCCGGCTGGAAATTCTTCCGGGTGACGCCCAGGCGGGAACCTGCGGCACAGGGATCATAGATGCCATGCTCCTGGGTGGAGTGTTCCGGGTTAATTCGAATGGAACAGCTTTTTCCCGCTTTCAGCGCCCGCTCCCGGTATTTTTTCCACTGGGCAAAGGAATTGAAGGAGATGTGGTCGCACACCTGCAAAATCTCCTCAAACTCCTCCTCCACATAGGCAGCCGAAAAGATGTGGGTCTCCCCGCCCATCTCTTCTTTGCCCAGCTTGGCCTCAAACAGGCCGCTGGCGGTGGTGCCCGCCAGATACTCCCCGATCAGGGGATAGACCGCAAACATGGAAAAGGCTTTCTGGGCCAGCAGGATCTTGCAGCCGGCCTCCTGAGCCACCTGTCGGAGAATGGTCAGATTCTCCCGCAGGCGCTTTTCATCCACCACATAACAGGGGGTCTGCACCCCCATCAGGCCTTTGTCCATTAGTCCACCAACACCGGGTTAAAGTTCTCGGTCCAGGGCAGACCCCATTTGTTCAGAGCATCCATGAAGGGATCGGGATCGAACTCTTCCATGTTCCATACGCCGGGCTTGTTCCAGGTGCCGTTCATCACCAGCATAGCGCCGATCATGGCCGGCACGCCGGTGGTGTAGGACACAGCCTGGCTGCCCACTTCCTTGTAGCACTCCTGGTGATCGCACACATTGTAGAGATAATAGGTCTTTTCCTTGCCGTCCTTCACGCCCTGGAAGATGCAGCCGATGTTGGTCTTGCCCACGGTGCGGGGACCCAGGCTGGCAGGATCGGGCAGCAGCGCCTTGAGGAACTGAAGAGGCACGATCTTGTGTCCTTCGTATTCCACCGGCTCGATGGAGGTCATGCCCACATTCTCCAGGCACTTCAGGTGAGTGAGATAGCTCTGGCCGAAGGTCATGAAGAACCGGATGCGCTTGATGCCGGGGATGTTCAGCCCCAGGCTTTCCAGCTCTTCATGGTGCAGCAGGTACATATCCTTGTGGCCCACCTGGTCGAAGTCATATTCCCGCTTGATCTCCATGGGCTCAGTCTCCACCCAGTGGCCGTTCTCCCAGTAGCTTCCCTTGGCGGACACTTCCCGGATGTTGATCTCGGGGTTGAAGTTGGTGGCAAAGGGATAGCCGTGGTCGCCGCCATTGCAGTCCAGGATATCGATATAATGAATCTCATCAAAATGATGCTTCAGAGCATAAGCGGAGAAGACGCTGGTGACGCCCGGGTCAAAGCCGCTTCCCAGCAGGGCGCAGATGCCCGCTTCCTTGAACTTCTCCCGGTAGGCCCACTGCCACTTGTATTCGAACTTGGCGGTGTCCAGGGGCTCGTAGTTGGCGGTGTCCACATAGTGGGTCTTGGTGGCCAGGCAGGCGTCCATAATGGTCAGGTCCTGATAGGGCAGGGCCAGGTTGAGCACCACATCGGGCTTATATTTTTCGATGAGGGCGATCAGCTCGTCCACCTTGTCGGCGTCCACCTGCTCGGTGTAGATCTTGGTCTTGGTGGTGCCCTCCAGCTTTTCCTTCAGCTCGTCGCACTTGCTCTTGGTGCGGCTGGCAATAATGATTTCATCAAAAACCTCGCTGTTCTGGCAGCACTTATGAATGGCTACGCTGGCCACGCCGCCGCAGCCGATGATCATGCATTTTCCCATGGTATTCTCTCCTTTTCCTCGAATATTAGTGGTTGTGCAAAAGCTGCAACAGGATCTCCCGCGTCACCTTGCAGGCCACGGCAGTGGATGTGCCGCTGTGGTCATAGTGAGGGGAAAGCTCGTTGATGTCGCAGCCTACAATGTCCAGCTTATGCAGAAGCAAAATGGCTTCCATCAGCTCTTTGAAGGTGATGCCTCCGGCCTCCGGCGTACCGGTGCCGCAGAAAATGGAGGGGTCCAGCACATCCAGGTCCAGTGTGAAATACACCGGCTTGCCCTGGAGGCGCTGTACCGTTTCTGCAAATCCTTTCAGATCAAACTTGTGCAGATGGGTGTGCTCTTTGGCAAACTCAAATTCGTATTTTTCGCCGCTGCGGATGCCGAACTGGTGGATGCGTCCATCCCCCAGCAGCTTCCAGGCGTGATACAGCACGGTGGAATGGGACAGCTCTTCCCCCAGATACTCGGTGCGCAGGTCGGTGTGAGCGTCAAAATGGATCACATGCAGGTCGGGGTGCTTGTCCGCCACCGCTTCCAGAGCGCCCAGGGTCACCAGATGCTCGCCGCCCAGCATGAGGAACTTTTTCCCGTCTTTCAAAATCTCCTCGGTCTGACTGCGGATCATCTCCAGCACCCGGGGAGTGTTGCCGAAGGGCAGCTCCAGGTCTCCCCCGTCGCAGATGCTGCAATCGATGAGGTCCTTATCGCAATAGGGAGAATAGGTCTCGATGCCGAAGCTCTCATTCCGGATGGCCGAAGGGCCGAACCGGGTGCCCGGCCGGAAAGAGGTGGTGCCATCGAAAGGCGCCCCGAAGAGCACCAAATCGGCCTGATTGTAATCAGCGTCACAAGCCAGAAAGGTCTGGATGTTTTTATTCATCGGCCAAAAGCTCCTTTACATAATTGGGAAGATAGAAAGCACCCCGGTGCAGCTGGGAATTATAGTACCGGGTGGGAATGCGCAGAAGCTCCCACCGTCCCTCCTGCTGATCCTCCAGAGGGTCCAGGCCCTTGCTGGCAAAGCCGAAGAGCCAATGGCCCGAAGGATAGGTGGGAATGTGGGCCTGATACACCCGGCTAACGGGGAAAACCCGGCTGAGCCGTTTGTGGGCCTGACGCATTTCCTGAGCATCCCCTTCATAGAAGGGACTTTCGTGCTGGTTGATCAGAATGCCCTTTTCAGTGAGAGCCCGATAGCAGTTGCCATAAAATTCCCGGGTAAAAAGCACTTCTCCCGGGCCAAAGGGATCGGTGGAGTCCACGATAATCAGATCGTACTCATTTTCCTTCCGGCGGACGAATTTCAGCCCGTCCTCAAAGAACAGATTCACCCGGCTGTCGGAAAAACCGCAGGCGGTCTGGGGCAGGAACTTGCGGCTGACCTCCACCACCCGCTCATCGATCTCCACAATGTCGATCTGGCGGATCTGCGGATACTTGGCCAGCTCCCGGGCCACACCCCCATCCCCGGCACCGATGACCAGCACCCGGGAAATCCCCGGGCAAACGGCAAAGGCGGGGTGGGTGATCATTTCATGATAGATGAACTCGTCCTTTTCTGTCAGCATCATAATGCCGTCCAGAGTGAGAAAGCGGCCGAATTCCGGGGAATCGAACACCCCGATGGTCTGATAATCGCTTTTTTCAAAGTGCAGCTGACTGGTCACCTTGATGGAAAAACGC
>JAHZHY010000313.1:0-294 GCA_019420045.1 Clostridiales bacterium | reverse complement strand
ATCTCATTCTCCTTTCAGCACATTGAGCCGGGTCACATCCATGCTTTCCGGCCCGGTGAGCACGCAGCCCTTGCTCTTGGCATACTGGATATAATCGATGATGGCCCGGGTGATCTTCTCGCCGGGGCCAGCACCGGAATACCCGGGGGATAGCACATGACAAACTCGGCGCACACCTTGCCCTCACATTCGTGGAGGTGCAGGCTGAGCTTGTCGGCATAAAAAGCTTCCTGGGGAGTGCGGATCACTTCCGGGGTGATATATTCGTCCTCCAGCATCCCCTTCCGCTCTTTT
>JAHZHY010000312.1 GCA_019420045.1 Clostridiales bacterium | reverse complement strand
AAACAAAAAATGCCCAATGCCCGCTCGACTATGCCGGCCTGCCGGGAAACAAAATGCAAATGTATCCCGTTTTTATAGCGGAGCGCTATCCGGATGTAGCAATCTCAAAATTGCAAAAATCGCAGCGTTTTATGATGCTTTTGCGCATAGTTCACGGTTTGTCCTGTACCGCTGGGTTTTCCATTCCATAGTGCGATAATCAGATCACTATGATCCACTAACTAAATATTTCGCCGCCGGAAACAATCGGCAGTATAGCTTTTCTGCAGAAGAATCACTCTATTGCATTGCTGCAGAATATGTTCATACCGTTTTCTATCCTCTGCCCTCCAACGCTCTGCCTGACCTTGACAAGGCAGCACACACTCCAGTGTGATGGGCCAATCTTTTCTCAAAGCTAACACGGTTTCAGCCCCCCAAGTATCCAATCCCAATGCCATTCCTGATAAAAACCGCCGGACTCCTTCCTGCTCCACAGCTCGAATTACTTCATCCCTCAGCTGTTTTTTAACAGCTTTGCAGCCAGGTGTTTCCTCATGAAATCCCCAAGGCAATTTCTGCGGCCGATGACCCGTAAAACAACAAGTGCGTTCCATGATATCCTCCCAATATAGTGATATATCACTATATTATCATATTTCCCTTAGTTAGTGAAATATAACTAATGTTCTTTTCTCAAATGGCATATCATACAAAAAAGAACAGGAAATCACTAAGGAGGGACACATGGATACCAGAGAAGCCATCGTTTTCCGCATTCGGCAATTATGTCAGCAGCGGCACATCACTCCCAACGGGCTGAGCAACCTTTCCGGTGTGTCCCAAGCCACGGTAAAAAGCATTTTGAACGGTGAAAGCCGCAATCCTGGTACAGTGACCATCAAAAAACTGTGCGATGGTTTGGAGATCACGCTGGGCGAATTTTTCTCCACCCCGGAATTTGATGCACTGGAGCAGGAACTGAAATAATCTATCCCGTACCAAATCATAAACAAAAACCCCCGGAGAATTCATTCTCCGGGGGTTTTTATCTGAACTCAGATCACCATATCGATGACCTTGTCATTCTGCTCCATGGGATACTTTTCGTCCATCTCATCCAGATAGGCGTTGTAATCATCATTGGTCAGAGCCTCTTCGGCGCTGGACTCCCAAGTGGGACGGCTGCCCACAAAGTACATGATGTGATAGCCGTACTCGGTTTCCACAATGCCGGTGTCGCCAGCCTGACGGCTTTCATCCAGGCACCAGTTCTTGAAGGTATCCACGAAATTGGTATTTTCGTTGATGCCGGTGTACAGACCACCCTGGGAAGCGTTGCTGTCAGCAGAATGCTCCCGGGCCAGCTCAGCGAAGGAATCCTCGGTGGCTTCTCCGGCCTTCCACTCTTCCAGCAGGGCTTCGGCCTGGGCCTTCACTTCATTCTTTGCAGCCTCGTCGCTGTCTTCCTCCACCGACAGCAGGATGTGCCGCACATCTACGCTTTCGCTGTCGTCACGATAACGGTCGATGAAATACACAACGCTGTAATTGCTGCTGATTTCCAGCACTTCCACATCGCCTTCCTTGCGGGAAGCATCCTTCACCCAGTCGATGACGGTGCCGGAAGTGGAAAGGGTGGCGCCTTCGGTCAGGGTGCCTTCGGGCTTGGAGTACTGCTCCACCTGATCCTCAGCCGCCTGCTCCTTGGCCATGTCGATAAAGGACTGCTCATCGGTGACGGCTGCGGCAAAGGCATCGGCCTTCTCCTTGGCCGCCGTCTTGGAAGCCTCGTCCTCGGCATCAAAGAACACCTGGAACACCCGGTAATCGGCCAGATCAAACTGATCGGCGTTTTCCGCATAGTAGCCTTCCAGATCCTCGGCAGTATACTCCTTGGCCTGGGTGTTTTCGTAATAATCCTTGCCCAGAGCATCCTTCCACAGGATGTCTTCGTATTCCTCCATGGTGATGGACACGCCGGTCACCGTCTGAAGGTACTTGGTCTCGCTGGTGTCGGACTTTTTGGCGGCGTCCTTCACAGCCTGGATATTGGCGTCATAATTTTCCTGGCCTTCCTGGCTCATTTCATAGCCATTTTCAGTAGCTTCATTATAAAGCTCGTAGGCCACCCGGATGGTGGAATCGGTCTGCTGGCGGAAATATTCCCCAAAAGTCATATCCTCGGTGTAGTTGGCATCGTCCAGAGTGGAAGAAGTCAAGCCCATAGAGGACAGATAGCTCTCATTGGAGGAGAGGAAATTGCTGCGCAGCATATTGTAATAATAACTGTATTCCTGACCGGAGATCTTGCTGTCTCCCACGGTCATGGCGGTCATATGACGCTGCAAAGTGCCGGTGGCATACAGCAGGCCGAACACCAGAAGCACCAGCACCAAAATGGCGGCCAGACCGCAAAGGGCCTTGCGCAGGCGGCGTTTGCCCTTCTGCTCCTGCTGCTGGGCTGCCATTTGCTCCTGCTGCTGAACCCGCTCTTTTCGTGATCTTGCACCTTTACCCATTCAAAACATCCTCACTTCATCAATTTCGCCAAAAGGCGATGCGCAAATCAAATTATAGCAAATCCCCGCTGGGGATTTGTTACAAACATTTAAAATTATAGGGGAAAGCCGCTGAAAAATCAAGAGGCGGCAAAAAAATGCTGGAAAAAAGCCCCGGAATGTGATATGATTGTCTGCGGAGAAATTTTTCTGCAAAATTACAAAAAACACTTGCATTCCAGGCACCTCTGTGGTAATATAATTTGTGCTTGTAATAATGCAATGAAGCTGATGCGAGGTGAGAAGTAGTGAAAGAGGGCATCCATCCCCAGTACAATCGGACCACGATCAAGTGCGCTTGCGGCGCCGAGATCGAGACAAGCTCCACCAAGGAGAACATCCATGTGGAAATTTGCAGTAATTGCCACCCCTTCTTTACCGGCAAGCAGAAGCTGGTAGATACAGGTGGACGGGTTGATCGCTTCAAGAAGAAGTTCAACATCCAGGACTAAAAGAGCCAGATCCCCCGCTGCGGCGGGGGTCCGAAAAAGAACCGGGCCTGATCGGAACATCGTTCCATCAGGCCCGGTTCTTTTTCTCTTGGCGGCGTGTTATTTCGGTCCGGTGCCCGGACAGGCAAAACTTTCTTTGCCCGAGCGGGTTTGATTGCCTGGTGCGGCAGCACAACATGGCCGTCCGGCCGTCCGGACCTCTCGGGGAAAAACTAAGTTTTTCCCCGACCTTTTTCGCGCCCCGGGCGGGGTTATATCAGGGGCCAAGTGCCTCAGAAAATCCCTGGTGAGGCAGCGTGCCACCGCATCCACATTGTGCTCCCGCACTGAGCAACAGAGCCAGGCTGGTTGTATCGAATCAGGCAAAGAGAGTACGGCCGTCCGGCCACCGGGCCCCGTGCCTGGGCCGACAAACCCAGTGCCTGGGCTGGTAAAACTTTCTTTGCCCGAGCGGGTTTGATTGCCTGGTGCGGCAGCACAACATGGC
>JAHZHY010000311.1 GCA_019420045.1 Clostridiales bacterium | reverse complement strand
CAGCGTGACGCTGGACCCATACTGCGCTGCCGCGCTAAGCAACAGAACCAAGGCCCGTTGTGTGCAATCCGGCAAAGAGAGTTACGGCTGTCCGGCCACCGGACCCGTCCGGACACCGGACAAAAAACCTCCCTTTCGGGAGGTTTTTTTGATTGCTTATCTCACTGTCATGTTGCCGATGCCGATGTCATAGTTGTAGTTTACATCGTCCAGCATGATTTTCAGCTGCAAGCCGTACTGAACAGGGATGGAAACCTTCTTGGGCATGCACTGAGGCTCCAGGGTGACTTTCTGAACGATCTTCCCATCCACCACAAAGGAGATGGTCTTCTCACGAGTCTGATTTCTGGTATGGCCGATGGTGCATTCGATGGTCTGGTACTTGCTGTTCAGGTTGAACAGAGCGTAGTCTCTCTTGCCTTTCATCACCAGGCCGTCGCTGTACTTTTCCCCGGCCATCTCGAAGCTCTGGCCCTTCAATGCGGAGTAGGTGTCCACATAGGAAGACTTGTCATAGGGCGGGCAGACTTCGATAAAGGAAGTTCCTTCGGGCACCATCTCGTCCCAGAGATAGACGCTCTTGCTATTGCCGTCCCAGGTCACCTGCATATCGGCCAGGTTGGCGGCGCCGCGCACCGGCAGATAAGTGGTGCCATTGTAGATGAAAGGCTCGACCACGGTGCCGTTTGCGTCTTTCAGCTCGCAGAGCACATTGTCCTTATAGACCTTGATGTTGCTGTACACCGCTTCGATGGTCTTGGTCCCCACTGTGGCATAGGCCACCCCGCCGAACACCACGGCGGCGCTGAGGAAACCGGCCACATAACCGGCAGCTGCCTTTTTCATGTTGCATTCCTCCCAATCTGTTTCTTTTTCCCTGCCGCACCGCTCCCCTGCTGAAACGGACAGGCAAAAGGTGCGCCAGAAGTTACCATTATTGTATCACGCCGCTTCCCCCTTGTCTACACCAGCGTGACGCTGGACCCATACTGCGCTGCCGCGCTAAGCAACAGAACGAAGGCCGGTTGTATGAACCAGGGCAAAGAAAGTATGGCCGTCCGGACACCGGACCAAAGAAAGTATGGCCGTCCGGACACCGGACCAAAGAAAGCATGGCCGTCCCGACACGGGACCGCTGCCGCGCTAAGCAACAGAACGAAGGCCGGTTGTGTCCACCTAGGCAAAGAGAGCATGGCCGTCCGGACACCGGACCGCTGCCGCGCTGAGCAACAGAACGAAGGTCGGTTGTATGAACCAGGGCAAAGAAGCCTCCCTTGTGCAAAGGGAGGTGGCGGCGAATGCCGCCGGTGGGATTGTGAAACTTAATGCACCAGTTAGCCAGGTTGTGTGATCGGGTGCGGCAGCACCCCTTGGCCGTGGCGGCTCGCCACTGCGGGAGCACTCTTTGACTGCCCAGACACTGGGCCAGGCCCGCAGCGCATCCCAGCCTGGGAGAGTTATGCCAGCGGGGGCACCCCGCCCCACAAATATTCGGCGGCGGTGATCAGCAGGGGCATGGTGATGGCAGAGAGCAGCGTGGTCACGGCCACGATCCGGGTGCTGAACAGGTAATCGGTGTCAAACATCTGGGCCATCATGGCGGAGATCACGCCGCTGGGTGCGGCGATGCCGATCACCAGGGCCATGGCCACGGTGCGCTGGGCCCCCAGGAAATAGAGCACCGCCATGGACAACAGCGGCGCCACGATCAGCTTGAGAAAGGAGAGGATGTACACCGTCTTGTCCTTCAGACAGGAGAACACCCTGGCCTGGGAGAGATAGACCCCCAGCACCAGCATGGCCAGCGGGGTGTTCAGGCTGCCCAGGTAGTTCACCGCCTGGAAGATGAGCCCGGGGAGTTTCCAGGGAGAACAGAAGAGCAGGATGCCGCCGAAAAGGGCCAGGGTGCCGGGATTCATCAGGATGCGGTAGAAATTCACCTGCCGGTTGCCCCGGAGCATACTCACCCCATAGGTCCAGGCCAGGACGGTGGCGGTGACGATGCTGGCCGAGCCCAAAAACACCCTTTGGGAGCCCAGAAGGGCCTGGAGCAAGGGGATGGCCATAAATCCGTTGTTGGAGAAGATGACGCACATCCGTGCATCCCGGGCATAGGGCTGCTTGCTTTTGCCGTAAAAAAGGGTCATCATCACAATGACCACCACAAAGGTAACAAAGGCGAACCCGAAGGCCCCCAGCAGATCCAGGGCCTCTTTTTTGTCGAAGGGCCGCTGGTAGGAGGTGATGAGCACCGCCGGGGTGACGATATTGAGTAGCAAAGCGGAAAGCTGACGGGTGCCCCCATCGTCCAGGATCTTCTTCTTATATAATAGGTGTCCCACAAACATCAAAAGGAACATCACCACGATCTGATTGATGATGGTTGCCGCAGTTCCGCCCATCTTCCTTCCTCCCTTTTTCCCTCAAAATCACTAAATTGCTGCCTTTTCATTCTACCCCCTCCCCTCTCCCCTGTCAACCAGCGTGCCGCTGGACCCGTTCCTGTCTCCGGCATCATGCGTTGCTCGGCCTATTGCTCCGGGTGTGATAAACCATCACCCGGGAAAAGCCGCTCTGCTGTCCTGGCCCAGCGCCACAGAAAGGCTGGCTGTATGAACCAGGGCAAAGAGAGTTTTGGCCGTCCGACCACCGGACCGCTACCGCGCTGGGCAATAACATCCAGACCTATTATATATAATAAAGGAAAAGCTCCCCTTCACAGGGGAGCTTTTTCCTATCTGTGCTGCTAGGACTGCATCAAAGCCCCTTCCGGGTGATGGTTTATCACACCCGGAGCACAGGAGCAAACAGCGCATACAGCCTTCAGCGAGTTTTGGCTGCCCGGACTACCGGGCCGCTGCCGGAAACACGGTTTCGTAGTTTTCTTCAATATAGGTGCGGATCTCTTCCCCCTGGAGCACCTCGATCAGCTTCTCCAAGGCCGGGTTGTCGTCCCCTTCCTGAATAGCTACAATGTTGGCAAAGGTCTGGGCCGCCTGGCTGTCAGCGCTTTCGCTCACCAGCAGCTGATCCACCACATCCCCTTCCAGGGCGTAGTTGCCGTTGATCACACCAATGTCCAGATCGGCAAGGCTCCGGGGCAGAATGGCGGCTTCCAGCTCCACCAGCTGCAATTTCAGGGGGTTTTCCTCAATGTCCTGAGCGGTGGCCGTCAACCTCGGCTTTACGCTTCTCTGCCTTTTTCAGCTCCGCAGCCTGCTTT